>JAAZLD010000442.1 GCA_012799495.1 Desulfitobacterium sp.
AAAGAGGTATATGAAAACATCTCCGATCTTGCCGAAGTAGGCTGTGAACTTATCGTTGATTACGCAGGTTTTGGTAGCACAACTGCTGAAGCCCTAGAAGCTATAGGGAAATTCGGAAAAGTAGTTGTAGTAGGTATGGGAAAACTTGAATCTACTATTAGCACTTATACCTTGATCATCAAGCAGGCTCAAGTACTCGGTAGCAATGGTGGAGATACTCAAGATATCAAAGAAGTATATGATCTCTTTGCCACAGGATTACTAAATCTTGAATTTACAACAATTCCTTTTGAAGAGATTAAAGATGGCCTTGATCGTCTAAAGCGTGGAGAAGTTAAAGGAAGGTTAGTAGCTCTAATCGATTAGAATACTTTGAAGTGGGCTATAAGGAGAAGTGAGCTATAAGGAAAAGGATTGTAAAAAAATTTAAGGGAAATCTTGTTCAGAGTAATATAATCAAGAGATAAATTTAGAGAGCCCTCCTCAATCGTAAAATGGTCGAGGAGGGTTTTTGGTCAAACACTTTTTGAACTTAAATTTAACTTTAATGAAATACACTAAGAGTGATAACCTAGCTATTTAGGGGCAAATCCTTGGAGAAGAATTGAAGAATCGGGGCTACGTTGAGGTAATACCAGTTTTTACAGTGAATGTTCTACTTGGCTATTCTTGTGAATTATATTATAATTAAAAGTGAAACAAGGGATAAGCTAGCACCTAGCTTGTTATAATTATCTCATTCACTATCCTGATATGGTATATAGTCAAATATTCGTTGAGGAGTTGAATCTTATGTTAAAGGGTAGATGGGGCTGTTTTAAAGGTTTGTCTACTAAAACAATTACTTATAACAGTGAAAAGTGTAATAATGATGTTCTCTGGGACGATCCTACTGAAAGAGCTAAAGGCGATGTATATCGCTATAGAGCTTTTTTAGAATGCCATAAAAAAGAAGAGAAATAGAATAGTAGAATAGTATAATAGAACCGTAGTAAGTAGAATGTCTAAAAGTAAAACTAAAACTATGATTATTGAAATATGATAAAGGACCACGTCAATACTAGTTGACGTGGTTTATATAATTAGATAGCCATTTTTTTCGCTGTACCCTTGCCAATATAAACCCCTACAGGGATCAAAAATCCTAAGAACCATTGTTGAGAGAAAAGTAAGGCCACCAGTCCTAAAATAATTATTCCCGGAGTAATAAGGTAAAAGATAAATTGTCCTCCCGCTTTAGCTTTATTATCTTTATCAATATTAAATAGAGAGACAAAGGGGGATTTAATCCAATCTAGCCAATAGAGCTTTACTAGGGAAGATAAGAAGAAGATAGAGACTACCCAGAGGATCCATTGCCAGCGAGCTGGAATTACGGATAAAAAGAGTCCATAAATACTTATTGCCTGAAAGTAAAGAAAAAGATTAGAACGGTGGCGAAGGAAAGCTTTTAATCCCATTTCCGTGAGAATCTTTTCCGGGGTACGAGTCTTAAAGATTTTCCCCGATTTACCAAAAAGCCAAGGACGTTTTCTTAGGCGGATGGGTTTTTTGGCATAGTTTCCGGAATACATTAAAAGGACATTAGCAAACTTCATTTTATCTGTTTGGGCTAAGTAAATATCTTTCAACAAAGTTCTTTTTAAAGTGGTTCGGTAGAATATCAAAAAAATTAAAACAGCACCTAGAACAATAGTAAGAAGTATATAAGGTTCAGGATTATACAGAAGATCTAGGGCAAGAACTAGTATTCTAGTGAAAACAGCTAAGAAAGGAATTTGAGCTAAGATGTACCGCCAACCTTCAAAGCGGTGATGTAGGCATTGCCTAATCAGGCTAGCTATAACTCTTACAAGAAAAACTATGAGAAATAACCATTGAAAAGCCGAAATGGAAGTTCCATGGAAACCAAGAAGGAAAGGAGCTGCTAAGAAGGCCAGGATAACAGTAAGGATAAGATTAGAGAGGATATTGTAAATAATACTGTAAATTACCAGACCTCTATGCCAGGATGTATATTGATAAAGGAAAAGCTGATCCCCTTCTTCTACATAGACCCTCAAAATACCTGACCAACAATAGAACACCAGGATAAGCCAAAAGGATTCTAAGGGTAGGAAATAAAATAGTGAAGGTGGTTCTAGCCACCAGCCTCGATAAGTATGAAGAAATAAAGCTAATCCGGGGATGACAATATAAAGAGCTACTACCCAGTCTATAACCATATTGATAACTGAGTATTGAAACTTCCAATTAGACCGTAGTCGTTGCCAGAAAAGCAGATGGATATTCTTCATCGCTGCATCTCCACTAACTTAATAAAACAATCAAAAAGTGAACCATCCGGCAATTGGCTGGTTTTTCTTATTTCCTCAAGATTTCCCTGGCTAATGATCCTTCCTTCATTGATGAGGATAAAGGAGGTGCAGATTTTTTCTGCTGTATCTAGAGAGTGGGTAGTCATGAGGATCCCAGCACCATCTTTTCTTCCCTCATTGATTAGTTGAAGAAAATCCCGTACACCATGGGGATCTAACCCGAGAAAAGGCTCATCAACAATGTAGAGGGAAGGGCGGAGTAAAAAGCCTAAAATGAGCATAACTTTTTGTTGCATCCCTTTGGAAAAGGTAACTGGCAGTTTATGTTTTTCTTTGTCCAATCGAAAAAGCTCTAATAACTCTAGTGCTCGTGGTCCAAAAACCCCTGGATTGATTTTACCCACTGCAGCAGCAAATTCCAGAAGTTCCCACAGGGTTAGATTATCATAGAGAACAGGCTGCTCCGGGATATAGGCATAATGAGTATCCTGGCTTTGAAACTGGATATTTCCTTTCAGGAAAGGGAGTTGCCCCATAATAGCTTTGAGGATTGTACTTTTTCCAGCACCATTAGGTCCGATAAGACCCACCAGTTCCCCAGCTTTCACGGTAAAAGAAATATCCTTGAGGATTTGGTCCTTTTGGGAATACCCCCCAGACTCAATTTCAACTTGCACTAAATCCACTCTGCTCTAACCTCCCCATGTGTTCTGTTTTTCTCACAGTAAAGTCCCACTATACCTTTCTACATAAATATAAATTCTATCTTTACAAACTCATTCTTTCTACATCAGCATAACTCTTGACCCACAAGCGCAGCAAATTATATAAAAGTGAACGATTCCGCCACGCGTTTGAGTGAACGTCATATAATTTGCTACATGACTCAAAAGTCAATTCACTCAAGGTATCACATACCCCTTGACCCACAAGCGCAGCAAATTATATAAAAGTGAACGATTCCGCCACGCGTCAGAGTGAACGTTATATAATTTGCTGCATAACCCAAAAGCTGAGGCTCAATTTATTACGATAAGTCGAAAAGATCTCTTAATTCTTCCTCTGTTAACTTGGACAACAGGGTTTCTCCAGGCTGAATAACAGCGTCAATAAGTTTTTTCTTCTTAGCTTGGAGAGCGTTAACTTTTTCCTCGATTGTTCCTTGGGTGAGGAGCCTGATTACTTGTACGGAGTTTTTCTGGCCAATGCGATAGGCCCGATCTGTGGCTTGATCTTCTACGGCAGGATTCCACCAGGGATCAAAGTGGATGACTGTATCAGCACCGACTAAGTTTAGCCCTGTTCCCCCGGCTTTTAAGGAAATAAGGAAAACATCACCTTCTCCTTGGTTAAAATCAGCGGCCATTCGGGAACGCTCTTGGGCTTTTGTGGAGCCACTAAGATAGAAATGGGCAATATTTTCTGATTGTAAATAGTCCCTAATAATATCTAACATGGATGTGAATTGGGAAAAGACTAAAACCCGGTGTCCACTGGCTAGGATATCTGGTAATAGCTCTTTAAAAAGCTCCATTTTGCCGCTTTTTCCATTATAGTCCTCAATAAACATACTTGGATGGGAGCAAATCTGTCTTAGTCTGGTTAAAGCGGCGAGAATTTGAATTTGACTTTTGGCAAAGCCAGAAGTGGCAAGATTTTCGGCGATCTGGCTTTTGGTCAGCTGAAGATATGCTAGATAGATTTTCCGTTGTTCTTCTGTTAAGGTAGACTTTAGTTCGGTCTCGATTTTAGGAGGAAGCTCTTTAAGAACATCCTTTTTTAGGCGGCGTAGTATGAAGGGTTTTGTATGCCTACTTAATTGGTCAAGGGCATCATGGTCTTGTTCTTTAATAATAGGATTGGCAAATTTATTTTGAAATTCCTTGTGGGTAAGTAAATAACCAGGCATGCAAAAGTTAAATAAAGACCAAAGTTCAGAAAGATTATTTTCTATGGGGGTTCCTGTAAGGGCAAAATAGCTCTTGGCCTTGATTCTTTGGACTGATTTGGCATTGATGGTTTGAGGATTTTTGATATTTTGGGCCTCATCTAAGAAACAGTAGGAAAAGTCTAATTGAGCTAGATATTCGATATCCCTCCTTAAAATGGCATAGGACGTAACTACCAAATCAAATTCTTCGATAGTTTCTAGCTGCACCTTCCTTTCCTGAGGGGTGCCATCTATCACCAGAATTTTTAGCTCTGGGGTGAATTTTTCCCCTTCTGCCTGCCAGTTATAGACCAGGGAGGTAGGAGCAATAACCAGGGCAGGAGATATAGAATTAGGCTGCTCAGAAAGGATAAAGGCAAGGACTTGGAGGGTTTTTCCTAATCCCATATCATCAGCTAAGATTCCCCCAAGGCCATATGAGGCAAGAGTCTTTAGCCATTTAAAGCCTGTTTTCTGATAATCTCGCAGGATGTTATTCAAGGAGGAGGGGGGTTCATACTCCCCATCTTGAGGTTCGAGAATATTTTGGACTAATTGCTTAAAAGCTTGATTCCGCTTAATTCCAGGAAGTTTAGTTTTTCGGAGAAAACTATCGATAAACATAGCTCGATATTTAGGTAAGTGGAGAGTTTGGTTTTCCAGATCTTTTTCTTTAAGGTTAAGTTGGTCCAGAAGAGTGGCTATAGTTTCTAACTCTGGGAGTTGTAAGTCAAGGAAGGAACCATCACGGAGTCGGTGGTATTTCCTTTTTATTTTTAAGGAATGAAAGATATCTGCTAATTCCTCTTGATTAATATCACTATACTGAAAGGAGATTTCCAGGAGATCTAGGGACTCATCTAGCTGGACTTGTCCGGAAAAACTAGTGGAAGTGCGAATATCAACACTGAAATCATCGGAATAATATATTTCTGCAAGATTCTGTAGCTTAGGAAGCCCTTCCACAATCAACTCATAGATTTTCTCATCATCTTCTAGGTTGATGGACCCATTAGAAACGGTAAACTCGCTTTGTTCAAAAATGTCGAGAATTTTTCTTTCCTTATCAACTTGACGAATGATAACTAGGGAGGTATCAGGTTCTATGGTGCTGTTTTCCCTTTGGGGTTGTGAGGACTGAGAGGGTTGAGGGGGTTGCACTGATTGAGCCGAAAAAGGGTTAATGATATGGTCACCATAATGGAATTCCACCCGGGCACGAATTCCGTTTTCACCACAAGGGTCAAAGTAGATTTTAGGGATTAGTTCCTCCCGAACAAAGTTTTCCGCAAGTTGGGGTTCGATAGAAACTGAGCCAAGCTTTTCGATAAGAGGTATTGCTTCTGAGGCAAAGAAGTCTTTTTGTTCTCCTGAAAAGGTAATTGTTTGAAGGTTCCTTTGGGAAAGGGTTTTGATTAGATTAGGTAGGAAGGCACTTTGTTCAGGTGATACCTGGTAGATCTTTTCCTCATAAATATAGTAACGACCATCATCGGTCAATTGAAGGGGAAGGGGTGTTTCTAATGCTAAGGCTAGGTCGTTATTTTTGGATTTTATGTAAAACTCCAAGGGGATATCTTCCCTGATAACTGGCATAGGATAGGGGAGGGTCAGAGGCCGTCTTTGTGGAAAAACGAAGGTAATATGAAAAAACTTATTCCCTAATGCATCGAGAAACTTGGTCAGATAATATTTATTTAAAACAAAGGGTTTGCTACTAAAGGGAGAGCCATAATAATACCCTCGATCTTCGCTGATGGCTTCGTATTGGTTGAGCATATCTTGGAGCATATCAATAATTGGTTGATCTTCTTCCTTAAAAGTATGGTGTAAGGGTTCATAGGTGAATTTTAGTCCGAATTTAAGTGAGTTACCTTTTTCCATAGCAGTTAGGAATTCTTTTAAGTTTTTAATTACATAAAGACGTTCAAGGCCTACTCTAAGATTTAGATGACCATAGACCTGGCGTTCTATAAAGATAGTGAGTTCCACCTTAAAATTTAATTTTTCCTGGGGTTTATACTCCGAATTGGAAAATAACGCCAAAAATTCCGAGACTGATTGTTTTGTTTGTGTTTGCTCAGATTTATATAGGTCAAACTTTTTCTGGGCAATTTTTAGGGTTGCAACAACATGTTTACAGGCTCCAGGATATTCATTAAATGCGGGACAGTCGCAGCCGTAAGAATAGAGCTTTCCCTTTTGAAATACTAGTGTTACATCATAAAGCCAGCCACCTGCTACTACTGCGGTAATTTTTTCCCTTTCTGCATCATGGGATATATGGAGGACTTTATCATTAAGGGCATAGTCCATACCCCTCCTATAAACCTTTTGGTTTTGAGCTATTGTGCGTATATATTGATCTGTTATGTTGTAAAACATTATCTAGATACCCCCGAAAATAAAGAAAGTAATTGTAATATTCTATTATAGCATTAAAAGGAGTTTGGTGTAGCGCTAATTCAATCTTTACCCCTCTAGCATTAAGAGGGGTGTTATGCTAGAATATAATTATTCTAGAATGTAATATAGTACAATAAATAGAAAATGCCAATGAGCGATCCAGTAGGAAAGGACTGTTCTTCAGAGAGGGAAGGGTGGTGCGACTTCCTAAAGCAAGTTTTCCGAAACCCAATCGTGAGGCTTTGATGATGAGTCAAACGGTTGCCCTCCGTTATCAGGGTCAAGAGTGGCGTATTGCAATAAAGGTGGTACCACGGAAGGCTTCTTTCGTCCTTAAATAGGAGTGAAGGGGGCCTTTTTTTAATCGAAAGCCTTTGTATGAAAGTGATATTTTGGGTCACTTTACTTTTGGGTCATGTGCTGCAAATTATACAACGTTCACTCTGTCGCGTGGCGGAATCGTTCACTTATGTATAATTTGCTGCACTTGGGGGTCGAGGTATGTGTGATCTTAATGGGAAAGGATGGAGGGGTTAGATGAAGAGGATTGGTTTTATTGGGGCGGGTAATATGGCTGAGGCTATAATTAAAGGATTGGTTCAGAAGGAATCATATGAAATTCGAGTAACTAATCGATCTAATAGGTCTAAGTTAGAGAAGATGCAAGAGGAATATGAAGCTATTCCTTCATCTTTAGAAGATACGATTAAGAATTCGGAGATCGTTCTTATAGCAGTTAAGCCCAAGGATATGAATCAGGCTTTAAAAAATATAGGGGATTTTCTTGCATCGGAAAAATTGGTTATTAGTGTGGCGGCAGGTATCCCTTTAAAATTGCTGGAAAAACATTTTCCTCAGAACCCAATTGTTCGGGCGATGCCTAATACCTCCAGTGCAGTACTATCTTCCATGACTGGCCTTGTGAAGGGGAAGAAGGTTGGAGCTGGAGAAGAAAAAATAGCTGAGGAGATCTTTACTAGTGTGGGAAAATGCCTCTGGCTACCTGAAGATGAAATCAATGCCCTTACTGCTATAAGTGGAAGTGGGCCAGCATATTTTTATCTTTTTACAGAGCTTTTGGCTAAAGCCGGATGTGAACTGGGGTTATGCAAGGAAAATGCTGAAACCCTTGCTAAGGAGACAATTATTGGAGCGGCTCAGATGCTTAGTCAAAGAGATGAATCCCCTAGTCAGCTAAGGGAAGCAGTTACTTCGCCAAAGGGAACTACAGAGGCGGCTTTGAATATATTTTGGGAAAAGGGGCTAGAGAAGATAGTCTCAGATGCTGTTAAGGCTAGTAAGGATAGAGCAGAAGAAATGGAAAGGGAGTTTTGCAGTGACTGACCTGAGGCGGATTGTTATAAAAATAGGCAGTAGCAGCCTCAATCACCCTGAAGGGGGTCTGGATGATCAGGCTATCCAAAGGATTGCCGATGTAATATCGGAAATTCGTAAAAAAGGCGTGGAATGCGTCCTTGTTAGTTCGGGAGCAGTAGCTGCCGGTGTGGGAAGACTAGGGTTAAAAAGTAAACCTAGGAATTTGGCAGGTAAGCAGGCTGTTGCTGCCATAGGCCAGGGGGTCTTAATTGAAAAATATGATTTGGCTTTACAGGCTCGAGGTCTAATATCTGCCCAAGTACTTCTCTCACGGATAGATTTGGCAGAAGCTTCCCGCTATCGCAATGCACAAAATACCTTAGAACAACTTTTGCGTTACGGTGTTGTACCCATAATTAATGAAAATGATACTGTGGCTGTTGAAGAATTGTGTTTTGGGGATAATGACCGTCTTTCCGCTATGGTAGCAGGTTTAGTTCATTGTGATCTTTTGGTGATTCTCACTGATGTAGATGGTCTTTACTCAGCAAATCCTAAGTCAGATCCTAATGCCTTCCTTATTGAGGAAGTTAAAGATTTAAACGAGGTTATGGATGTTGCTGGAGGGGCTGGTAGTTCCTTGGGTACAGGAGGGATGATTACTAAATTAAAAGCTGCTGAAATCGCTACCCGCTTCGGAATTCCTATGTTCTTACTTCATTCTAAGCGAATTATGGATATACTCCAATTACTTGAGGGGAAGGGGAAGCGCCCTATGGGGACTTATTTTGCTCCTGCTTCCCATCGGATCATGGGTAAGAAACGTTGGATCGCCTATGCTGGCTTATCAGAAGGTAGCATTTTCATTGACCAGGGAGCAGTTGACGCACTTTTACGAGGTAAAAGCCTGCTAGCTTCCGGTGTTATCGGGGTAGAAGGGGTTTGGGAGCGGAAAGAATTAGTTCGGATCAATGGTCCCGATGGGGTGGAGGTGGCTCGTGGCCTGGTGGAACTGAGTAGTGGTGAGTTAGTTAAGGTACGAGGAAAGCAATCTTCGGAGATGTTGGAGCTTATCCCTGATCTGGAAGGAGAAGAAGTGGTTCATCGGGATCATATGACTATGATGTTGGAGTGATGCTCTTAAGTGAATTGACTTTTGGGTTATGTGCTGCAAATTATACAACGTTCACTTGTCGCGTGGCGGAATTGTTCACTTTTGTATAATTTGCTACACTTGCGGGTCGCAAGGTGATGAGTTGTTGGGTCTTGGGGATTTTGATTAGCTAAGGAAGGAATGAAATCCACTAACCCTTGCATAGGATTTTTTTAACTTGGGAATGAATTTAAATTCAAGGAAACTTCCTGTTTTAATAGAAGTGTCTGCAGGATTTCAAAGTGACCAGGTTAGTAAAAAACCCTCAAAGTGGCTGGCTAACCAAAACACCTCAAAGTAACTAAATTGTTTTTTATATAGAAAGGGGTTGTTGTTGATGGAATTTTCAACGGAACTTTTGGCTATGGGGCAAAGAGCTAGGAATGCTGCTCGGAAATTGGCCTATATTAGTACTGCTGTTAAGAATCAGGCTCTTTTAGCTATGGCAGATGCTCTTCTTGCTCATGAGGAAGAGATTTTAGAGGCTAATAAGAAGGATGTGGAGGGGGCTATTGCTAGAGGTACGAGAAAAGCCTTGGTGGGTCGCTTGACTTTAACCTCTGAAAAAATCCAGGAAATGAGTGAGGCTTTAAAGGAAGTGGTGAATTTAGCCGATCCTGTGGGCGAAGGGGAGTTTTGGACTCGGCCTAATGGTTTAAGAATCCAGCGGACTAGGGTGCCTTTAGGGGTTATTGCTATGATCTATGAGGCTCGTCCTAATGTTACTGTGGATGCGGCGGCTTTGTGCCTTAAGTCGGGAAATGCAGTGATTCTGCGGGGTGGTTCTGAGGCTATTGAAAGTAATAAGGTTTTAAGCCGGGTCATTTCCCAAGCTGCAGTCAATGAAGGTATGCCTGAAGGAAGTATTCAGCTTTTAGAAAATACGGATCGTCAGTATGCTCAGCAATTGATGAAGATGAATGGCTATGTAGATGCTATCATTCCTCGTGGGGGAGCGGGTCTAATCCAAACAGTGGTCCGTGAATCGACAGTTCCCGTTATTGAAACGGGGGCGGGTCT
>JAAZLD010000443.1 GCA_012799495.1 Desulfitobacterium sp.
ATTTGCAGGCCATAACGAGCCATTAGAGCTAAGTCATAAGCTGTTGAATAATGGTTTTTAGCAGGTAAACCATTAGTATTCCGGAAATTAGTGTTCATAGCTCCTAAAAGGAATGCTTTCTTATTCATAATTTGAACAAAGTTTTCTTCTACACCCGCTATATGTTCTCCAATTGCTACACATGCATCATTTCCAGATTTTATCATAGCACCGGTAATCAACTCGTAAAGAAGAATTTTCTCCCCAGGATCCAAATAGATAGTTGCTTCCCCTACAGCGGCAGCCTTTTCACTAACTACTACCAACTCCTCAGGCTTTCCCATTTCTAATCCTAGTATAGCCGTCAGGATCTTTGTAGTACTGGCTGGGGGTCGCTGTTTGTGAGCTTGTTTGCCATATAGAATTGCACCAGTAGAAGCATCCATCAAAACTGCCCCATCAGCAGTAATATTCAAGTAATTTGCTGGAACCAAACCTTCATCACTGGCAACTGTTCCATAGATGGGGGTTACATGTCCTCCAATCATGAACAAAAGAGAAAAGAGCCAGACAAAAGTTTTAATCCACTTTAGTAGTGTCATTTAACCACCTCACATTTAAGTCTATGAGGTAGTATCTCCGACTCCTTCGTATGTTATCAACTCATCTATTGTTAAAAAAGAAAATCCTTCATTTCCCAATTGTTCCAAAATAACAGGTAAAGCTTTTAGAGTGTTTTCTTTAGGATGCATTAATACAATTGCTCCTTCTCTTTTTGGCTTGATACCATGGCGTATAGGGGGATCAACAATCCTTTTAATAATAATTTCCGTAGTACTATCTGGTCTCCAGTATACTGTATCTAATGTCCAAAGAATAGTCGTATATCCCAAATTTTGGGCTGCTTTCAAACCTGAGGGCCCTCTTTCTCCATAAGGAGGTGCGTAGAATTTAGTTTTTTGTCCGATTATTTCTTCAATGATTTCTTCCGTCTTTTTTATTTCCTCCTCATTGGCAGCTATAGATATCTGATCTGGATGAGGATGAGAATAGCCATGGTTTTCGATAGCATGACCAAAAGAATGGATTTCTTTCACTTGTTCTGGATTATTCTTGGCCCAGCGTCCTGTAAGAAAGAAAGTTGCCTTGGCCTGATGACTATCTAACACTTCTAAAATCCCAGGTATATATTCCCCTCCCCAATCCACATTGATTGTAAGAGCCATAACCTTTTCATTAGTTTCCACCTGCTCAATTGGGTCGGGGATATCTGCAAGAATACTTACAACCTTCTTATCAATAAAAAAGCCCAATGCTAGAATAAATACTACCCCTAAAATGCCAATCTGTTTTTTTGATACCTTAAAAACATACATTCGTCTACCCCCTTTGATTAAGGTTATGCAAGGGGAGACGAATGCAGAATATGATTATTTTATTTCCCTTTAATTTCTACCTTTTGGCTTTCGTGGGGGTCTTGCATTATTATTGTTAGGGTTAGGATTAGGTAGAGCATCCTTTCTAGATAGGTTCAGGCGGCCTTGTTTATCAATTCCTGTTGCCTTAACTAGAATTTCTTCCCCTTCTTTCACTACATCTTCTACTTTTTCTACTCTATTATGGGCTAATTGAGAAATATGGACTAAACCTTCCTTACCATTTAGCCCTAAAACGCCGGGAATAACTTCTACGAAAGCGCCAAAGTCCATGATCCGGGTAACTCGACCATTATAAATTTTGCCTACTTCCACATCTTCGGTAAGGGCTTCGATAATTTTTAGAGCTTTATCCCCTGCCTCTCCGTCTACAGCGGAGATAAAGACGCGACCGTCATCTTCGATATCGATTTTTACACCAGTTTCATCGATAATCTTCTTAATAGTTTTTCCACCTGGTCCGATTACGTCTCGAATCTTATCGGGATGGATAGATGTAGTGATGATCCTTGGTGCGTATGGTGATAGCTCTTGGCGAGGCTTGTCAATGACAGAAAGCATTTTATCAAGGATATGTAAACGCCCAATTTTTGCTTGCTGAAGAGCTTCTTCAAGAATTTCTTGGGAAACTCCTTTAATTTTAATATCCATTTGCAAAGCGTTGACACCTTTGCTAGTTCCAGCTACTTTAAAGTCCATATCTCCATCATGGTCTTCCATTCCTTGAATGTCACTTAAGATTGCTATATGATTCTCTTCTTTGATTAAGCCCATGGCAATACCAGCAACAGGAGCCTTAATGGGTACCCCAGCATCCATTAAAGACAGGGTACTACCACAAACAGAGGCCATTGAGCTGGATCCGTTAGATTCAAGTACTTCAGATACTAGGCGAATGGTATAAGGGAATTCATCCTCATTAGGAATAACTGGTAGCAATGCTCTTTCCGCCAAAGCTCCATGCCCGATTTCTCTTCGTCCTGGTCCTCGCATAGGCCTAGTTTCCCCTACACTATATGGAGGGAAGTTATAATGATGCATATAGCGCTTAGACTCTTCTAAGCCCAATCCATCAAGTATTTGCTCCTCACTGACTGTCCCCAAAGTAGCAACTGTAAGTACTTGGGTTTGACCCCTAGTAAATAGTCCCGAGCCATGAGTTCTAGGTAGAATACCCACCTCAACGCTAATAGGACGAATTTCATCTAATTTCCGACCATCAGGACGGATATGTTCCACTGTGATAAGTCTACGAACAATTTTGTGGACAAAATCATCTATGATTTTATTCACGGTATCCAAGTCCTCAGAATATTTTTCCTCAAAGTGGGCGAAGGTATCTTCTTTGACCTTATTGATAGCTTCCTCCCGAGCCTTCTTCTCTTCCGTACGGACAGCTTGATCTAATTTATCGTAGGAGAACTCCTTGACTTCCTGAATCATTTCTTCAGGTATTTCAGGAATCTCGAATACTTGTTTTTCTTTAGCCAGATTAAGTTCAAGGGCTTCTTGGCGATAACGCTCAATAAACTCAGCAATTCTTACTATTTCTTTATGCCCAAACATAATAGCTGCTAACATTTTTTCTTCGGGAACTTCATTTGCTTCAGCTTCTACCATCATTACTGCATCTTTTGTTCCAGCAACAGTTAAATGAAGAACACTTTGTTCAGATTGTTCAACTGTAGGGTTGATCACAAATTCATCTCCAATGAGACCTACTGTAACTGCTGCTACAGGTCCTTCAAAAGGTATATTGGAGATAGTAAGAGCTGCTGAAGCTGCATTGATACCAGTAATATCCGAAGCACAGTCTTGATCCACTGACATAACTTGGGTTACTACTTGAACATCATTACGATACCCTTCAGGGAATAGAGGGCGAATAGGTCTA
>JAAZLD010000444.1 GCA_012799495.1 Desulfitobacterium sp.
ATCAACCTAAGCTTGTTCTGGATGTTATCGAAGAGGAATATCCAGACAGGTACGAGATGCTAAAAGAGAAGATTTCCCTCTTGGGCCGTATGTTCACTCATGATGAATGGCTCTCTATTCTTACCAAATCCAGGGCAGAGCATGAGCGTTTTCTGCCTAACCGTCATGAACGTGGGAGAGGCGAATAGAAACGCAATGGATTTAGGTTCTAACTCGAAATAGGGAACGCAAAATAAGAAAGTTTTTATTACCCTTAATGAGGGCACCACAAGAGGTGTCCTTTTTCATTTTCTGGGGGATTTTTCCTGGGGAAATTTTCGCTTTCTAAAATATCGCTACTTTGTATTGCAAGGTAGCGATATTTATGCTAGACTATCTTGTAATACAAGATATATATAATTGTATATCGCTATATTGTAATACAAGGTAGGTGAAGGAATGAATCTCCATACTCAATTACTGAAAGGAGTCCTAGAAGGATGTATTTTAGCTGTGATAAAACAGGGGCCAGTTTATGGTTATGAATTGTCTATGATCCTAGGTGTTTATGGCTTAGTCGTTAGTGAGGGGTCCATTTATCCTGTGTTATTGCGTCTACAAAAGGAAAAGCTAATTCGGGGAGAATTACGAGCTTCTCCTTCTGGACCCAATCGCAAGTATTACTTTCTAACACCGGAAGGGGAGGAAGCCCTTCAGAACTTTCAAACAAGTTGGGAAGAACTTAAAACCTCGGTAGATCGTTTATTAAAGGAGGAAATATGAAAGCTAAAGAGATTATCCATTTAAACAATGATAAACGAAAAGAGTTAAATCCGGAAAATCTAAAGTATTACGAGGATATGTTGGTCTATATTCGCCTATCTTACAATAAATCTCAAGAGGAAACAGAGGAGATCCTTCTGGAGTTACTTGAGCATTTATTAGAAGCTCAAAAGGAGGGGAAGTCTGCCAAGGAGGTATTTGGGGAGAGCCCCCGGCTGTATGCTGATCAAATTGTTGGAGAAATCCCCAAGATGGTTACTAAAGAGCGTCTATCTTTTGGCGCTTCCATCATCCTTTATTTCTTAGGTGCTAGCGCTTTGGCAGCAGGTGTAATTAAATTAGTCTTATATATAATAGGTAAGAGCTCGTTAACCACGGATATATACTTGGGAAGTGTTTTTCTGAAAACAATAATTTCCCTTCCTTTAGCTTTTCTCTTACTTTATGTTTTGCTGGAATATATACGTTGGTCTCTTTTCCGCAATATCAATAAAGTAGTGGAGTTTATGATATTCTGGCTCTTTGGTCTTATCACTATAGGCTTCTTTTTCGCACTAGTTTATTTTACTCCGGAATTTGGTCCTCTATGGCAGTGGCCCTTCTATGGTAGCCTTATTCTTGGTACCCTATTATTCGCATTGGGATATGGAGTTAGTAAAATCAAAAATTAAAGCCCCATGCTCTTTACAGAGAGCATGAGGCTAATTACTAGCTATATTTAGTAGTATAAGGTTTCGTATTTTGTCCGCAGTTCTCTCTTAAGGATTTTACCACTAGGATTTCTTGGTAAATCTTCAATAAACACAATTCCTTTGGGTACCTTAAAGGAAGGAAGGTTGTTTCGGCATAAATCAAGTAATTCACTTTCGGTAATTTCTGCGCCTTTTTTAGGGACGACCAAGGCGGTAACTGCTTCTACCCATTTGGGATGGGGTAAGCCTACAACTGCAACCTCAGATACCCTTGAATCCATGTAGATTACTTCTTCTACCTCTCTGCTGGGGACATTTTCCCCTCCGGTTTTGATCATATCCTTTTTGCGATCGGCGACAGTTATGTATTTATCCTCATCGTAGATGCCGATATCACCACTGTGGAACCAGCCGTGATCAAAGGTACTTTCGGTTTTATCCGGATCCTTGAAGTAGAGTAGCATAGCATGGGGTCCCCGGCCACAAATTTCCCCGGGAATTCCTGACTTTGTAATGGGATTATGTTCATGATCCTCCAGCCTGGTCTCCATATTTAAACCAGCCTTCCCTGCCGAACCTAATTTAGTCATAGCATCTTCCGGTTTAAGCAAAGTATGATAGGGGCTTAATTCTGTTTGGCCGTAGAAATTGTACCAGCTTTTACAGTTGGGTAAGCGCCGGATCAGCTCTTTTAATACTTCCACAGGCATGATGGAGGCACCATAGTAACCTTTGGTTACCGAACTCAAATCGATGTTGTCGAATTCCGGGTGGCGCATTAAGCCAATCCAGACTGTGGGCGGGGCAAAACACATGGTGGCTTTATACCGCTCGATATTTTGCATAATTGTCAGAGGATCCGCGGAGAAGAGGAGGATGTTAGTAGCACCGGCCATTAAAGCCGGGGTTAGGAAAACATCCCGCTGGGCGCAATGGTAAATTGGTAAGGCGTTGATGTTTATGTCATTAGGGGAAAACTGCCCGTCAATTATGGCACCTGTATATTCTGCCAAAAGCGATTGATTTGTTAGAATAACTCCCTTTGGCAAACTCTCCGTACCGCTGGTGTAGGTCATCTGCACCGGATCCTCGATGTTTAGTTCAATTTCCGGTTCTGTTGCCGGATACTTTTTATACCAAGTGTCGAAATCCAGGAATTCCGGAGGACTATCCTCTCCTTTGCCTTGTTTGGACCAGATTAGGGTCTTAACAGTGGGCATATCATGGAGGACATCTTTTACTAAATCATAGAGGGAGTCTTCCACGATGAAGACCTTGCACTCTGCATGATTGATACAATAGCTAATGTCTTTACCACGTAATAAGTAGTTGATTGCCAGGTAGACCCCGCCGGCTTTGGCCGTTCCCAGCCAAGTTAACACATGATGGATCGTGTTATGGGCTAAGATGGCTACCCGGTCATATTTTTGAATTCCTAAATCCATTAAAGCATTGGCAACCCGGTTGCATTCTTCTTCTAATTGTTGGTAGGTCAGGGTAAGATCCTGGTAAATTAAAGCGAGTTTATCGGGGTAGCGATTTGAGCTGCGTCTGATGATATCAGCAATGACCCATCTATTTACACGATTATAGCGACTGCGTAAGAACCTGATATTCTCCTCAGTTAAGCTATCAAAACGTTTTCTTTCCTCCTGGGTTAATGGTCTTTTTTGCATGCTCATAAATCCCCCTTACTTTTTTTAATCCAGTAAAGTTTTGGCTATAACCAGCCTTTGGATCTGATTTGTCCCCTCGTAAATCTGTGTGATTTTGGCATCCCGCATCATTCTTTCCACTTGGTAATCCCTGATATATCCGTAGCCTCCCAAAACCTGCACTGCATCCACGGACACTTTCATAGCCGTATCACTAGCAAATAATTTGGCCATTGCCGAATATTGGCTGGCTTCTTTGGGATCAGCCATTCCTTTTTCCGCTA
>JAAZLD010000445.1 GCA_012799495.1 Desulfitobacterium sp.
AAGGGTGCAGGAGCCAAATATGTAGGATCAATACCCATAAATAAATGACTCATTGTAGTATTGCTAACAACCACAGCTTCATATATTTCCTCTTTTTTTACTCCCGTTTGCTTTACAATATCAGCAATAATCTCATTTAGTCCACCAATGACCAAATCCTGTAGTTGCTTCAGTTCTTTAAGACCTTTAGAGGCATGGGTAATCCGAGAAATCACATCTGCGCCATAGGCTTTTTGAGGGTTGGTGAGAGCGCTACTGGCTATGGCTTTACCAGTGTTTAAATCCATAAGGTAGGCGACAGTAGTGGTGGTTCCAATATCTATAGCCAAACCAAAGCTTCTGCCCGTAGTATCCCCTGGCTCTACAGCTAAGAGAGTATTCCCGGAGGTAACTGCCGTAACTTCAAAATTTGCCTCATGGAGGATTTTCGGCAATGTAACGGCAAGAACTCTATTAAATTGAACCTCACCATTAGGTAATGCTTCCATCAAACGATCCCAATCGGGCCTTTGATCTTCAACAGTAGGTCTGGGCATTTTCAAAAAGTGCTTTTGTATTAAAGGCTGAATGTCTAGATCTGTCAATTGATTAAGTTGGGTTTTTCGTTGATGAGCATCAATATGCTGAGCTTTTAAAGTTACAGTTAGATCTTTTTCTACCTTGACCCGACAGGCTAAGACCCAACCTTCTTTCAACTCTTCATCACTAATAAATTTTTTACCAGGATCAATACTTGGGGCAATGCTACCCTCTTCCACTTTTACCTTGCACTTACCACAGGTACCTCTACCTCCGCAGGTACTTTCGATTTGTTCACCTGCAGAGACAGCAGCTTGTAAAATAGTGCTACCTTCGGGAACTTCAATAACCTTATGTCCTGGCAAAAACGTTATTTTAACCATACATACTCCTCCTTGGACGACTATTGCTATGAAAAAAATAATACCCCTTTGATTTCTACCTTCTTCTAGCATTTTAATACTTTCAATTATTTATGCATTGATTAAAATCACACATAACTATTATATCATAGAGGATTGTAGAGAATAAGAAGTTAATTGGGATAATTCATAATAGTTCTCCATATTTTTTTGTGAAATTCTATTATGTTTATTGAAATCGTACAAAAACATCTTCGCGAGATTAAAAAGAGGTTTCAAAGTAAAAAATCAGTACCTCCATTGGGTGTACTGATTTTCGTTTTTGGATATCTATTTATTTTCGATAGCAATAATAACTAATGAGGGATTATCTGCTAAATCATAATCTAGAGGAAAAGGTAAAGGTTTATCTCCATCGTGAGTGATTCTGACATAAGGCCGAGTAGGAAAACATGGATTTTGTTTGACCACATTTCCTCGCTGGCCATTACTTAAGCGAATTCCGGAACCGTTTGGATAAGGAGTAATGCATTTAGTAAAAGTATCTTTCACGATCTTAGGTTCAAAAAGTTTCCCAGAATTTGCCACTACGTACTCATAAGCCTCGTAGGGTCGAAGGGCATCACGATATACTCTTTTACTAGTTAAAGCCTCGTAGACATCAGCCACTGCGGCTAAACGTCCGTATTCATGGATTTCCGTTCCTTTTAAACCCCTAGGGTAACCGCTTCCATCCCAACGTTCCTGATGTTGTAGAGCTACATGGGCAGAAAGCAAATTAACATCCCTACATTGGCGTAAAATTTCAAATCCATATTCAGCATGCTTTATGATTTCTGCAAATTCTCCCTCTGTCAATGGGCCCTTCTTATTAAGAATTTCCGGAGGAACTTTAATTTTTCCTACATCATGCATTAGTACCCCCATGCCTAATTCCAACAAACGATTTTGTGGCCAGCCCATAGAAATAGCCATAATCAAAGCGATAATCGTAGTATTAACTGAATGCTGAAAGGTATAATCATCATACCCTTGAATTTCATGAACATTAAATACTAAATCATGGCTACATAGCAAATCCTCGATGATATTTTGAACAGCCCTTTCTACCTCATCAAGATTAAGGTTGCTCATATTATTCCCATTGAGATTTTTGCTTAGGTTCTGTAAAGCTGCATAGGCAACTTCCCTAGTTTGAGTTGAAACTGTTGTGTGAATTTCTACATCATCAAAGGTATCATCCTCAATGAACATAGTGTCTATACCTAGTTGCTGTAATTTTTCAATGTAGTTTCTGGTTAACCTTACTCCTGATTGTAGAAGAATCTTTCCATTTGGGCTGATGAGAGGTCTTGCTAGAACCTCTCCTTCTTCTACATATGCAATATTTACTAAGCGCATCTCTTATCCCCTGTTCTACTTTTAATCTAAAAGCTTAATGCTTATTTTCAGCACTTCTCGATATTTTTCGCCTAAATTCATTTTCTTTCATAATGTGAAATTTATCAAGATGCCCTTTAGTCCAAAAATCACTATGCTAAAAGGCCTATTCTAATGCATTTTATTACGGTCAGAAGTAATTATTCTAAAAAACACTTAACTTTACATTTAAGCCTGAGGAGTCGAATAAAAGAAAAACCCTTGTTCACCAAGGGTTGCAATTTTCCTATCTGGTGCGGTCGAAGGG
>JAAZLD010000446.1 GCA_012799495.1 Desulfitobacterium sp.
AAATAAAATCCACATTTTAAGTGAAGATAAAACCAGTTTAGTATACCCTAACCTAATAGAACCATTAACTCAAGCTGACTATAAGAAGTGGGGAATGGATACCTTAGTAGACTATGAGAATGAGATTGATAAAGTTTTAATTGAAATGAATGAGAGTGAAGTTTTAGAAGATGGTAGGGTTTTAAGGAAACTGATAAATAAGAATGATTTTAAGATTAATAGTTTGAGGGTGAATATGAGTCCAATATTACAATTAATCAAATCCTCAAATAAAATACAAGTTTTATCAGAAGGAAACTGGTTAGACACTGGACTTGTAGAGCCTTTAACCAAAGAAGATTTTGAAACTCATGGAATGGACGATTTAAGTTTAATATCTTTTGACAAATGGGACGAGCTAGATGATGAATTTGAGATAATAACATGGACAGAAGATATGGATTCGGATAAGTTCATAGAAATAACAACTGATGCATTCATTCCAATTGAAAAGATTAGCGAATCTAATTTTGAGGTGTTAATGTGGACTGATTATATGGAACCAGAAGAGCCACCAAAGATAGAAATAACCATTCTACCATTTAGACCAATAGATAAATTAGACAATCAATTCAGTATTGTAATGGGTGAATATGAACCAGAATAAAATGCAAATATAAAACAACTAAGAGTGGACTTATTCCGCTCTTTTTGCTTATTAAGAGCAGCTAAACATAAAGGGGTGATGGATATAGAGACTAAAGTTGCCCTAGAAAGGCACGATGAGCAAATAAAAACCTTATTTAAAAGGGTTGATGATATGGAAGATATAAAAAAGTTTCTATACGGATTAGATAAGAGTTATGCCTTACAATCACAACTAATGACTAATGTAGTCGAGCACAATCAAAGACAAGACGAAAGAATGGACAGGCAACAAGAGGTAATAGAAAAGATTAATATAAACTTAACCGAATTGACCGAAGGACAACGAAAAACAAATGAAGAACTTCAATCTTTGGGGAGTCGGATTGACAAGGTTGAAGACAAGGTTGATACGAATAATGAAAAAGGGAAAATTGATATAGTTGTAACAGCTAAGAATATTATATTGAAATTTTTATTTCCTACTGGTGCATTGTACGGAATCATTGAATTAATAAAAGGATTGAGGTGATATTGTGAAGGTAGTTCAAAATTTAGTACCTACAAATAAATATAGTATAAAGTGTCCTTATCCAATGGACGCAGAATTTATAGTAGTGCACAATACAGCCAATGATGCCCCAGCAGCGAATGAAGTTGCTTACATGATTAGAAATAATAATTCGGTTTCATTTCATTATGCCATTGATGATAAAGAAATAGTCCAGGGCATACCTGAGAATAGAAATGCTTTTCATGCAGGAGATGGTGGAAATGGTAAGGGCAATAGAAAAGGGTTATCTGTTGAAATTTGCTATTCTAAATCAGGTGGACAGAGATTTATTCAAGCAGAGAAATTAGCAGCTAAATTCATAGCTAGTAAACTCAAAGAGAAAAATTGGGGAATTGATAAGGTTAAAAAACATCAAGATTTCTCAGGTAAGTATTGTCCACACAGGACATTGGATATGGGATGGCAAAGATTTTTAAACATGATAAAAACAGAGTTAAATAGCTTAAATAAACCAAAAGGAGGTAATAATATGGCTAACAATAACACACCAAGTACATGGGCAAAAGAAGCCTGGGAGTGGGCTAAAAAAGAGGGTATCATGGATGGTAACAGACCAAAAGATAATATGACAAGAGAAGAGTTTGCAACAGTTATTCATAGATTGTATAAGTCTGGCAAGCTAAGGTAATAGGTGATAACAATGAAAAAGACTATCAAGCGAAAGTGGAGATTTAGCGAGAAAGTAATATTTTCTATATTATTATTTTCAGTCACGGTATTTATTTTTGCAATTGTATTTGCATTTATAAGATATGATAGCTCTATATGGACTTATCTTATCCCAGCAGTAGGAGCTTTAGCATCGAGTTCCTTTGCTGTGTTTGTGTGGAAGGAGAAGAATGAAAATTTACCTAAGATACTATCAAATCCTAATTACGACCAAGAACAATTTATAGAACAAATGAGGCGCGAAATAGAAAATGAATATATGGATTTAGATAAGAAAAAAGGGGGCTATTAATTGGATAAGATTAATTGGAAACAAAAACTATCCTCCCGAAAGTTTTGGGCTGCATTAACAGGGTTTATTACATCGGTGTTATTTCTGTTTAATATGGCAGATACAGATGTGCAAAAAGTAGCATCACTAATTACAGCTATATCAAATTTAATCATATATATATTAACAGAGGGTTATGTAGATGCTAAACGAGTGGAAAATGAAAATAAGGAGGTCGAATAACCATGGACGCAACTATACTGTATGTGCTTTTATCAGTAGGTATAGCTTTTGTAGTGGCTTATTTAGTTTCATACTTGAGAAGAAAAGAATTACTTAAACAAGAAGATTTAATGTTTGCTATTCAAGCATTAGATCTAAGTTTAAAAATAGTTTCAGAAATGCGACTAGACAAAGAAGATAAAATAAAACAGATTTCACAGATTGTAATTGATTCACTTGAATTTGGAATTTCACTTTATAATACTGAAGAAGATGTAAAAGCAAATGCACTTGAGTACGCTTATGAATTATGTAATACATTTGACATAGAACTAACTGATAACAGAAAAGAAATAATAAAAGAATTAATCGAAATTACGTTTAATGAAAAATATATAGATTTTATTGAAGAATAAATAGCCCCTTTGCCCATCTATGGAGATTTTGTTCTCTGTATGCGAGGTTTAACCAGCTACAAATTAAATAAACCCTTTTAATCCTGTTACGATATAATGAGAAAAGACCCTAAGACTTGATTGTCTTAGGGTCTTTTTTTATATCTATTTTTGTCAATATGTAATTTTAACTTTTCTTCTGCCGAAACTTTTAACTTCCTGAC
>JAAZLD010000447.1 GCA_012799495.1 Desulfitobacterium sp.
ATGCCAGCCTTCTTGTGGCAGGTTAAGAGTTTTTAAGGATGAATTCCCTTGTTCAAACCAAAGGACTATTTTTAGTTCTGCTTTTTGAGCTTGAACTAATCCTGAATTAAGTAACAGGGAGATTTCATTTACATTATATTCTTGGTCAAGGATTTTCTCATTTTTAATATCCTTCCCTAATTGGGAAGAGTAATCCGCTGTATTCATCTTATATACTGAATCTAATAATAGCATTAAGCTTAATAATAATACAACATATATATATACGTTGCCCTCTCTTATTTTTTGGGGGGTCTGATAAAAATAATCATAAAACCCCTGTTTAATTTCCATTATCTCCACCTTCATCCTTCTATCCTTTAAAAAAAGAATAATTATTTTAAAGCATAATCCTTCAAGATATAGTTTCAAAAATTCATTAATAACAAAGTTATACTTAAGGCCCTATATCTAGTTTTGCCAAAGGATGGTAAAGATAACGGTAATAAGGTGGTTTTTATTATTTTAAAATAATCTAAAGTCCTTTATTTACTTAATTCTATTATATTTAAAACTAAAAAGAGGCTGTCCGGAATGGAGTAAACTTGGTTTACTCAAACCTAGAGACAACCTCTTTACTTCCTTAGGATCAGATATAAACAAATCCCATATCGGAAATCAAATATAGTTCTTTAGAATTAAATATATCCATATCCTTACTCTTGAGTTGCCTGTATTCTAGCCATGGCCCTTAACAAGGCTAACTCTGCCCGCCGAAGATCAGTATCTTCAGAAGGATGAGAAAGGCGTTTTTCTGCTCGTTCTTTAGCTTTCTTGGCTCTTTCTATATCGATTTTCTCACTGGGTTCTGCAGTATTTGCCAAGACCGTCACTAGATTATCCGCCACTTCTACAAATCCACCAGATATAGCTAGTTTTCTTATCTTATCTCCTTGATGATAGCGGGCAACCCCGATATCCAAGGAAGAAATAAGAGGTGCGTGATTTTGCAAAATACCCAGTTCACCGTCATTCCCTGGAAGAACTACAAATTCTGCCTCTTCTTTAAGGACATTACCTTCCGGGGATACAACACGGAATGTAAAGGTTCCTGCCATAATTATGCCTCCAATGTCTTGGCTTTTTCAATAGCCTCATCAATTGTACCCACCATGTGGAAAGCTGGCTCAGGAAGATCATCATGCTTTCCTTCCACAATTTCCTTGAAGCCACGAATAGTTTCCTTAATGGGTACGTATTTTCCTGGCGATCCGGTAAATACTTCAGCCACATGGAAAGGCTGGGATAAGAAGCGTTCAATTTTACGAGCTCTAGCAACGATAAGCTTTTCTTCTTCTGAGAGCTCATCCATACCCAAAATGGCGATAATATCTTGTAATTCTTTATAACGTTGGAGAATTTGCTGTACATCTCGGGCAACTTGGTAATGCTCTTCCCCAAGAACTTGTGGAGAAAGAATCCGTGAGCTGGAATCTAATGGGTCAACAGCAGGATAAATACCTTTTTCAGCAATACTACGATTCAGTACAGTGGTAGCATCTAAGTGAGCAAAAGCTGTCGCTGGGGCTGGGTCAGTTAAGTCGTCTGCAGGTACATAAATAGCCTGAACAGAAGTAATGGAGCCATTACGAGTAGAGGTAATTCTCTCTTGTAATGCTCCCATTTCAGTAGCTAGTGTAGGTTGGTATCCAACTGCGGAAGGCATCCGACCTAGGAGGGCGGAAACTTCTGAACCAGCTTGAGTGAAGCGGAAGATATTGTCGATAAAAAGAAGAACGTCTTGGTTTTGAACATCACGGAAATATTCTGCCATTGTTAGGCCTGTTAAGCCAACTCTTAAGCGAGCTCCCGGGGGCTCATTCATCTGACCAAAAACCATGGCCATTTTATCAATAACCCCTGATTCTCGCATTTCATTCCAGAGGTCGTTTCCTTCCCTTGTTCGCTCACCAACACCGGCGAAAACAGAAAGGCCACCATGTTCCATGGCGATATTATTGATCAATTCTTGGATAAGAACAGTTTTACCTACTCCGGCTCCACCGAAAAGACCGATCTTACCTCCCTTTGAATAAGGAGCTAAGAGGTCGATAACTTTAATCCCTGTTTCCAACATTACTGTTGAAGGGTCTTGATCTACGAAAGCGGGAGCAGGTCTGTGAATGGGATAGTTAGTATCTGATTTAACCTGATCCCCATCGTCAATTGTTTCTCCAAGAACGTTAAAGATACGTCCTAATGTTGCAGGCCCAACTGGCACTGTAATAGGGGCCCCAGTATCTATTGCATCCATGCCTCTTCGTAACCCATCAGTTGAAGACATGGCTACACAACGAACTGTATTGTTACCTAAGTGTTGAGCGACCTCTAAGGTGAGATCGATCTCTTGCTCAGGTGCTCTAACTTTAATAGCACTATATATTTCCGGCAGTGTTTCGGAAGCAAATTCTACGTCAACAACCGCTCCCATGATTTGCACGATTTTGCCGATATTCACAGGCGAGAAACCTCCTTTTTGCGTTTTTTCCTGAATTGTCTAATGGAATTTCAAGTTGACTTATTGCTCAAGGGCACTAGCTCCTCCAACAATTTCAGAAATTTCTGTTGTGATGGCTGCTTGACGAGCACGATTCATTCTCAAGGTTAGCTCATCGATTAGTTCTCTAGCGTTATCTGTTGCTGCACCCATGGCCGTCATTTTAGCTCCCATTTCACTAGCCTTACCTTCTAGTAAAGTGCGGAACACTTGGGTCTCCACATATTTAGGAAGTAGAGTATTAAGTATTTCTTCATCAGAAGGTTCAAATATATACTCTCTCTTTGATTCTTGCTTCGGCTTCTCAATGGGAAGAATTTTAACCTGAGTTGGACGTTGGGTAATTGCACTGACAAATTCGTTATACATAATGTAGACTTCATCAAGCTCTCCGCTTTCATAAAGACTAATAACTTCTTGGGCAATTTCCCTTGCTTGTCCATAGGAGGGCTCGTCCCCAAGTCCTACGAATTCGGCAACTGTTTCAAACTTTTCACGACGGTAAAAATCCCGTCCTTTACTTCCAATAGTGACAAGCCTTACATCACGAGTTTCATTTTTTATAATATCATTGGTCATCCGAAAGAGGTTCGCATTATACCCTCCGCAAAGACCTCGGTCAGAACTGACAATAATGTAGCCAACTCTCTCTACAGGTCTTTCTTCTAATAGAGGATGAGTTTCCTCCTCCTCTTGAACCTGAGCAAGACGTCCGAGGATTTCTTGCATCCGATGGGCATAAGGGCGGGCAGCGATGACCTTCTCTTGAGCTTTGCGTAGTTTTGATGCAGCAACCATTTTCATAGCATTGGTTATCTGTTCCATGCTCCGTACGCTACGGATCCTACGTCGTATATCACGTACATTAGCCACTTGGTTCACCTACCCTTTTTTTATCCGCTACGTAAGGTTGGATATACTCTCCCTTACTACATAAAGTTTTCCTTAACTTCCTTGATAGCAACTTCAATTTCTGCATTTAACTCATCATTAAGGGCTTTTTCAGTGCGGATTTTCTCTAGGAGGTCTGCTTTTTCAGTACGTAGATAACGGAGATATTCCACTTCAAACTTCTTAACCTGATCTACAGAAATATCATCGAGGAAACCTTTGACTGCCGCATAGAGTACCACTACCTGTTCCTCTACTAACATAGGTTGATATTGGTCTTGTTTGAGAATTTCCATCATCCGCTCCCCACGGTTTAACCGGATCTGAGTGACCTTATCCAAATCAGATCCGAATTGGGCGAAAGCCGCTAATTCCCTATATTGGGCTAAATCCAAACGGAGTTGCCCTGCAACCTGTTTCATAGCCTTAATCTGGGCAGAACCACCTACCCGAGATACTGAAATTCCTACGTTAATAGCAGGACGGAACCCTGCATTAAATAAGTCAGTCTCCAGGAAGATCTGACCATCCGTAATAGAGATAACGTTCGTTGGAATATAGGCAGAAACGTCTCCTGCTTGAGTCTCAATAATAGGCAAGGCAGTCAATGAACCACCGCCAAGCTCATCAGAGAGTTTAGCAGCCCGCTCTAAAAGACGGGAATGGAGATAGAATACGTCTCCAGGATAAGCCTCACGGCCAGGAGGACGCTTCAAAAGAAGTGATAATTCACGATAAGCAGCAGCTTGTTTACTAAGATCATCATAAACAATTAAAACATGCTTGCCATTATACATAAACTCCTCACCCATGGCACACCCAGCATAAGGTGCTATATAAAGCATAGGCGCAGGTTCGGAGGCAGTAGCTGCTACCACGATGGTATAATCCATAGCCCCGTGATCTTCGAGGCTTTTCACCACGCCAGCTACAGTTGAGGCTTTTTGCCCAACAGCTACATAAATACAGATTACGTCTTTACCTTTTTGGTTAATGATAGTATCAACTGCAACAGCAGTTTTCCCTGTTTGACGGTCTCCAATAATCAGTTCCCGCTGACCACGGCCAATGGGAACAATAGCGTCAATAGATTTAATACCTGTTTGGAGGGGTTCATGAACGGATCTCCGATGGATAACCCCAGGTGCGTTGCTTTCAATAGAACGGAATTTATCAGTTTTGATATCTCCTTTTCCGTCAATAGGTTGGCCTAAGGAGTTAACTACTCGGCCAATTAAAGCTTCTCCCACTGGGACTTCCACAATCCGACCAGTCCTCTTGACTTGATCCCCTTCTTTAATGTCAGTAAAATCTCCTAAAATAATGCAGCCGATATTGTCTTCTTCAAGGTTCATAGCCATCCCATAAGTTCCACCGGGGAACTCTAGTAGCTCACCAGACATGGCTTTTTCCAAACCATGGACCCGAGCAATTCCGTCCCCAACTTGGATAACTGTACCTACATCCAATACTTCTACTGCACTATCATATCGTTCAATCTGTTGTTTGATGATTGAGCTTATTTCTTCTGGACGTAAATTCATCTTCGTCTATTCACCCCTATTTTCTGAGGTTTTCTCCATTTCTTTAAGCACCGCTGAGGTCTTGGCGAATCCGCTTAAGTTTATAAGCTACTGTCCCATCCATAACCCGATCTCCGATCTGGACTTTAAGACCTCCGATCAGATCCGGGTTCACTTCCCTAATCATCCGTACATTTTTTCCGGTAATACGGGCTAGCTCTTTTTCTAACTTTTCAATTTGAGCTTCATTTAAAGGTACAGCACTAGATACTTTAGCCTCGACAATATTGCGAGCTTCATCAGCAAGACGCCCAAACTCTTTAACAATTTCTCCTAAATAGTTTTGTCTTCTACGATCAAGGAGTAGATTCAAGAATTTGCGCACGGTTTCGCTCACATTGCCAGACAAGATCTTATTAAAGACTTCTTTTTTCTCAGAAATAGAAATATGCGGATGATAAAGAAGGGTGGATACCTCAGTATTTTCTTCCACTAATTTGTTAATTTCCTGAACCTCAGCCTCGATAACATCCAAGTTTTCTTCTATGGCAATGTCAAATAAGGCTTGGGCATACCTTTGTGCTACGGCACCCTTTAACATGGCAATTCTCCTACTTCTTGAATATATTGGTCAATAATTTCTTCTTGACCAGTCATGTCAAGGTTTTTGCGAATTATTTTTTCAGCTACAGCCACAGACAATGTAGCTACTTGAGCCTGTACTTGGGCAATAGCTAAATCCCTTTCTCGTTCAATGTCAGCTAAGGCTGTTTCTTTCATTTTCTCGGCTTCCTTCCGGGCTGTAACGAGAATTTCTTCAGCCTGTTCTTCGCTTATCTTCGTAGCTCTGGCAATAATCTCCTGAGCCTCCTGACGAGCTTTACGCATTTCTTCTTGATATTCCCGCTTGATTTGTTCAGCCTGTAGCTTCTCCGCTTTTGCTTGGTTTATATCATCTTCGATTTGTTGTCTTCTTTTTTCCATCATATCGATTAATGGGTTCCAAGCAAATCGTTTAAGGATATATACTAATAAAGCAAAAGATAATATCTGAGTTATTATCGTTGCATCAATTGCTATGGGATTCAAGTTTTACCCCCCTCTCAAGTCTTGTACATCGATGATTTTTCAAGGGGGAACAATTGTTCCCCCTTGTTGTTCCTGATGGGCTGGGACTTAAGAATCTAGCCCTTTTAGTCGATCTACTTTGTAAAAATGAGAAGTAGGGCAAGAACCCAGGTCAATAGTGGTAAGGCCTCAATTAAGCCTACACCAATAAACATAATTGGTTG
>JAAZLD010000448.1 GCA_012799495.1 Desulfitobacterium sp.
CCCCGCCTGTGAGAGCATTGCAGGGTTAACCATAATAATGTAAGCCATGGCAAAGAAAGTGGTTATTCCGGCAATTACCTCAGTGCGGACATTGGTGCCATTTTCCCTTAGTTTGAAAAAATTCTCCACTCTGACTCCTCCTGTGCTTTTCTTGGGTTTGTCATTCTTCATCATTATTAGACTCAAAATGGCAATATCCCTTTCAATGAGTGTATTATACTTTATATCCGAACATTAGTCTAGCCTTTTTATTTAATGTTCGGATAATTTTTATATTGAAATATATCTATAGCTTGCCACATAGGGAAATATAAATGTATATTCCCTATAAAAGAAAAGCGTGCCCCTCGACGTTTAACCTTAACGCTCCTAGACACGCCCTTAGTACAATAGGTTTATGCAAGATGTATAGGTCTTTCCATGATACCATGGGCCGCTTCCTGAACAGCCTCAGGTAAAGTGGGATGAGCATGAATTATTGCCGCTAAATCCTGTGCCTTAACACCCATTTCGATAGCTAAGACACATTCCTGAATCAAATTACTAGCTTCAGGTCCCATAATACTAGCACCTAGAAGAACCCCTTCTTCATCAGCTAAAAGCTTGACCAAGCCAATAGTTTCTCCTAATGTCACAGCTTTTCCATTAGCACTAAAGGGGAATTTACTCACTTTATAAGGTTTTCCTGACTCCTTTAAGGATTGCTCTGTAGCTCCCACTACTGCAATTTCAGGATATGTAAAGATCACACTGGGGATGATTTTTTCAGTCATAGTTGAAGGTAGTCCTGCTAAATGCTCTGCAACTACCACTCCTGCCATAGATGCCACATGAGCTAGCATAACCCCGCCAGTAACATCACCAATGGCATAAACATTAGGGACAGAGGTCTCCATATATTCGTTTACTTGAATGGCTCCTCTTTCCATTTCTAATCCTAAGGCCTCCACATCAACCCCACGCAAATTAGGTTTGCGACCAGTAGCAACTAAAACCATCTCTGTAGGAATTTCTCTACTTCCTTTAGAGTTTTCCACCTCCACTATAAGTCCCTCTGAATTTTGACTGATCTTTTGAACTTTATTCTTAGTTAAGACCTCCATACCGGATCTTTTTAATAGTGGTGTCAGCCGCTTAGGTATTTCCTCATCGATATTTCCTAAAAGAGTGGGGAGCATTTCCACAACAGTAACCTTAGAACCCAACTCTTGGAAAATCGAAGCAAACTCTAAGCCGATAACTCCACCACCGATTACTACTAAGCTTTGCGGAAGCTTGTCCAAGGCCAATATCTCATCACTTGTAATTACTCCAGGTAAGTCAACCCCTGGTATGGGTAACAGAGCAGGAGTTGAACCTGTAGCTATCACCAAATGATCCACTTCTAGAGAAATCTTTCCTGACTCTGTGGACACTTCTATATGCCTAGGATCTTTTACTTCTCCCCAACCTTCAATAACGGTGATTTTATTTTTCTTCATCAATTGGGTTATTCCTTTAACCAATGTTTCAACCACTTGATCCTTACGAGCCATCAGTTTTGGGAAATCTAGAGTTCTTTCCCCAAGTTGAATACCGAAATCTTCGGCTTTCTTAACTTCCCGCCACACCTCTGCTCCTTTAACTAAGGTCTTAGTGGGGACACACCCTTTATTTAAGCAGATCCCACCAAGTCTTTCCCCTTCAACAATAACAACAGAAAAACCCAGTTGGGCAGCCCGCAAGGCGCAGACATACCCACCTGGCCCTCCTCCCAAAATACCTATTTGAAAACGCTCCATCGACTAGTCCTCCTTATTAGCTTCAAATTATTTCAATGAAATTTCTTCGATGATAATTTCATATCTTCATCTTATTTTGTCCCTATATTTTAGGGTGATTATTTAATTATCTATTATACCTTAAATATCTCCACTATACCTTAAATATCTCCACCTGTTCTCGTAAATCTATGGCACGTTCAACTAAAGTTTGAGCCACACCAGCAATATTTTGCATACTTGCAGCCA
>JAAZLD010000449.1 GCA_012799495.1 Desulfitobacterium sp.
AAATTTGATTAATATTTAGTTTTTATTGAAGAAAGGTGATTCTAAAATAGGCCCCTTAGGTATAAATCAAAATTAAGAAATCGGAAAGGAAATCCCTCCGATTTCTTAATATCATTTCTGGTTACAGTAAAATTACAGGAAATCTGTAATAAGACAACCCTATAAAAACAAAAAACACTGCAAACCCTTGCAGTGTCAATATTTCGAATGGTGCGCCCGGCAGGATTTGAACCTGCGACCTCCGGCCTCGGAAACCGTCACTCTATCCCCTGAGCTACGAGCGCAAGCTAGGACACTTATATACTTTACTAAATGAACGAAATTTTGTCAAGACAAGCTGATAATAATCAATTTGAAGAGCTTGAATTGTTAATTGTTTATCAAACACTCTGTAATAAAAAATTAAAACTAAGTAAGAAAATTTTTAAAGTTGAAGGATATACGGTACTAATGGAGAATTTTTAATAGGCCGGAGTTTTATTATCATACTCAAACATAAAAAAGAAAAGGAGGGATTTATATGAGAATTAAAAATAAAGTTGCAGCTTTGGTTATTTTATTAGGAGCGATTCTCCTTTTTACGGGCTGTACTACCAATCAGAAGGCAATCTTCGATGCTACTATGAAGATGCAAAATGTTAATTCTCTGGAACAACATATGACAATGTCTATGGAATTAAGAGGTTCTGGCCTAGATCCGATGCTCCAAGAACAGGTAGATCAAGTATCTGCTATGTTAAATGAGGCTATGATCGAGCTCAACACGAAGACTAAGAGCAACCAGGAGAAAACTATTGTTCAATCAGAAGTGAATATGAGCTTGAGTATGCCAGGTCTAGATATCAATATGCCTTATTGGATAGACATGGATCTAAATGGAGATAGTCCAAAGCTTATCGAGGTATTCCAGTTACCTATAATGGCTAAAGGTTTTTTACCAGCTGAGTTTATGGACAAAGATTATATGGTAATGGATCTTGCTAATGTCAGTGACGAAGAATTAGATGCTTTGGATATGAAAGAACTAATGGATTTTAGTTTAAATTTCCAAGATATGTACCTAGAGTTCTTAGAGAGTTATGCTGACCGCTTTAATCCAGATTTAGAAGTAGTAGCGCTTCCAGTGGATGATAGCACTCAGCAGAAATACAGGATTACCCTTGATGACAAAGGATTTAAAGAATTTCTAAGCTATACCGTAAATAACTTTGCCCAGGATGAAGAAGCTTTAAGCTTTATTGAAGATTACTTTAAGATGGTCACAGAACTTAGCGGAGAACCTAATCCTTTAGAAGGAGAAGCTATTGAAGTAGAAAACTTAACAGAACCCTTGAACCAAATAAATGAGTTCTTGGGATTACTAGATGAAGTAACTTTAATCGGGGAAAGTGGTATTGAACTAGACTACACTATTTCAGATGGATACATTATCGAAGAAAGTGGAAGAATTGACTTACATATTGATTTGGCCCAAATTGCTAATTTAATGAATCTACCACTAGAAGATAATGAGATGCCAGAAATCAGTGGGGTATTGAATTTAGTAATTGAATACGATGCAGAGTATTTAAACATTGACCAACCCCTTGATATTCAGATCCCAGAATTAACTGCGACAAATTCCTTTGATTATAGTGAATTCCTGGAAGCTACCCTGGATTCTCTAGAACCCATGCCAGAACCTACTCCTTCGGTTCCTGCAACCATGAGTTATACTGTTAAGCCTGGAGATACCTTAGGGACTATTGCTCTAAATCATTATGGTAGCTATGAGAAATATACCACTATTTACAAAGCCAACCAGGATGTTCTCAAGAAAAACAACAATCGCTTAAATGCGGGTATGGTCTTAAATCTTCCAGCAGAAGGATTGCTTGCACCTTTGTCTAAGGAAAATATAAAACAGGTATATACTGTGAAAGCAGGAGACACATTGGGCTCCATTGCTAAAAAGGTATATGGGGATAGTTCCTTATACACAAAAATATATGAAGCTAATCGAGAACGACTTAAAAGCCCACATCTCATTTATGAGGGACAATGGTTAGTAATTCCTAATTAGCATCTAAATAACATTACTTGATTGAACAATAGACAAAAAGCTATAAAATCAAATACTATAATATTTGAATGGTAAACGCCGAATTATTGAGGCGTTTACTATTTTTATTTTTTGCATGGATTGCCTTTCTTAAAAGCGTTATACTAATGAAGGACATAGTCAAATATACGGATATGATGAAGTAATTATTATACTAGGTGGGATTTCGATGAGTTGGAAAGAAAAACTTTTTTCTTCGCCTTTGGTTCATTTACAGCGAATAGCTGGAATCGTTTTTGGGGCTTTTGTTGTGGCAACAAGCATCAATTCTTTGATCATACCAAACCAGATAGCCGATGGTGGAGTTACTGGTATTGCTATCATTATTCATTACATTTTAAAGCTTCCAGTAAGTTGGGTTGTAATCTCTTTAAATATTCCTTTATTTATCATGGGTTGGAAATTAGTAGGGAGAACTTTCTTATTTTACAGTGTTATAGGGGTAGGATTCTTTTCTTTGGCGTTAGATCTGACACAAGGGATTTTTCAGCCTACCACTGACCCTCTTTTAGCCTGTATTTTTGGGGGAGTTATTAGTGGGATAGGGATGGGGATCATCTTCCGTTGTCGGGGATCTTTAGGAGGCACTGATATTTTAGCAGTATTTTTCAGTCGCTCAACTTCTTTTAGTGTAGGGCAAGTTCTGATGGGAATAGATGCTTTGATCTTTTTGGCAGCTGCCATCCTTTTGGGCCCGGAACAGGCTATGTATGCTATGATCTATATGTTTATTGCTACTAAGGTCATCGATATGGTTCAAGAGGGTAATAACCCATCGAAAAGCGTATTAGTGGTCACTGGTAACCCCCAACCTATTGCCCAAGAAATTATGCAGAAATTAGATAGGGGAGTAACCCTTTTTAAA
>JAAZLD010000450.1 GCA_012799495.1 Desulfitobacterium sp.
ATTTAATCGCTATATAATCTGTCATTATAAATAATCATTATCTAAATAAGTCTTTATACTTTAAACTTTACAATTTAATCCTTGTGTTTGTTCCAATCAAGACCTTCTGAAAAGTAAAGATTCCGTTTTAGGTTTCTTTACTTTTTTATTTAGCCTATAAAAAATAAGACCCTGCCGATTACGACAGGGGAAGAAAAATATATCTTCAAAGGAGGCTAAAAGGAAAAGGTATGGTTATATAATAGCCTACAAAAGTGAGGATTATGTAGCCAGAATGTGAACTATTTGTGAAATTTTGTTTAGGTAAGATTATCTATCCCATTTTATACCATCTCTTGTATCCTGCACATATCCTATATTGTCGGCTACTATCTTTTTATCTTAATTAAATTCCAGGAGGATAATATAGGGGGTGAATTCATGGAATTACACCATGTGCATTATTATGAGACGATAACTTCCCAGGCCAGAGAGCATGTTCATGGTATGGGTGGTGTCACTAGTCCAAGCATTCCTTATGGTAATTCTCATGTTCATTGCTATGGAGGAGTTACCACCTACGATCGTGAACACATTCATCACTATCAAGGTTATACAGGTCCTGCAATTCCTAATCCAACGGGAGGCCATACCCATTGCTTAAATGGTGCCACAAGCTGCGATTTGGACCATATCCACAATTATGGTACCCAGACTAGTAATGAAGTCTGCCAGTAAGCATCTGGTACTCTATTTTGATGTTTTTTATGAAAGTTCTAATGTGGTGGGGCGGCGACAGCCCCACTCCATGTCTTCTTTCTCACAATTTTACTTAAAACATCCATCAAACGATCTATTTCCTCTTTAGTGTTATATAAACCAAAACTTAGCCTGACCATACCTGGCTGGGGTAAAGTGGGATTATAAAGATGCATTTCCATTTGCTCTCTAGATATATTTAAAAGCCTTTGCACATAAGGCTGGGCACAGAAGCAACCATTGCGCACAGAGATTCCCCCCTCTTGAGCGAGGAATTCTGCTACATCTTGATGATACATTCCTGCCACATTAAAAGAAATTACACCAATTCGCTGGGATAGTTGCTCTTTGTTGAGAGGGATTCCCCCATAAAAATACAGCCCTCCCAACCATCTAAGCTTTTCATAAGTATATGCCAGTAATTCTTCTTCATGGGATTGAATCCTTTTCATACCTATAGCAGTGAGAGTACGTATAGCTGCTAACAATGCCACAACCCCCATTAAGTTAGGAGTCCCTGCTTCCTCCCGCTGTGGTGCTTCATACCAGATTACTCTATCGGGGGTAACTATACGAGCTGTACCTCCACCAGTATAATCAGGTGCCCCTTCTTCAAAGGTCTCACGAGGTCCGATCAATACTCCTGCACCAAAGGGAGCATACATTTTGTGGCCTGAAAAAGCCAGATAGTCGATATGTCCTAAATAATTAGAAGGGCCCATATTTACTGGAGCGTGGGGAACTAACTGAGCACCATCGACACAAATTTTCGCTCCATAGCGGTGAGCTATTTCCGCTATCTGGTGGATATGGTTCCGGTGACCTGTTACATTAGATGCCCCGGAAACAGTAACTAACTTTACCAAACCTTGATAACGTTCTAATTTAGTTTGCAGATCATCAAGTTTTAGACGTCCTTGTTCATCAATATCTATGTAATCGATCTTAAATTTTTCTCGCCAAGGCAAGAGGTTTGAATGATGTTCCATCCAAGTAGTTAAAACTATTCCATTTTTGTGTTTGCTATATAATCTATTAGCAAGTTTGTTCAAGGCTTCTGTGGTATTCTTAACAAAGATTACTGTATCCCTCTGATAATCTCCTCCTACAAACCTTAGGACTTCTTTGCGGGCCTGTTCATAGATTTCTGAAGAAATAATGGATTTATAGCCAGTTCCACGATGGACAGAACCATAATGAGGAGCAAAACGACTGATTTCCTCCATGACTGACAATAATGGGGGAGTTGTAGCTCCATTATCAAAATTCACCCCTGGAATTGATGTCCCATCCCTTAAAGGTACAGGGGAATCTATACCTATAAATAGGTTTCGATAGTTATTCGTTCGATGGATTATAGGGAAAAAGCGAGAATTCATCCTCTAACCCCCTAAGTATATTAGGTTATATTTGCGGAGGGCATTTACCATAAACTGGGCATTTACTGTGCAGCATTTACCATGCATTATATGTAAGAAAAAAGAAGTTGGTTATAGGTATAAACAGGTATTTCCTTCCTATCGGGAGCTATTTTCCAAACCTGTCTAATTTTGTCCCTTGCTAAATGACAGGATTCATGTTATTTTGTGTTAGTCAGGAAAAAGCCGCGCAAACCTGACATTGCGTAGACAGGTTCCTGGACGCAGGAATAATACCTAGTCTATCTTGTTACCCAAAAGGGAAAAGGGAGTGTTGCTATAGCTACTTTAAAAGTAGTTCTGCAACACTCCCTTTTCCCTTTATACAGAAGCTACTAAAGACGAACAAGGTATTTTTGAGATATTTTGGGAGACAATACCTCTTAAGGGAGGAGTATATTTTGTTAAATCGCCGTCAATTCCTCAAGCTTATTATTCAGGGGGCAGTTTTAGGGAATTTTATCAACCTAATCTCACCAGAATTAGAAAAGGCCTTAGCCCAAGGTGAAATCCGCAAACTTCCCATTATTATGATTGAAACTGGCACTTGTACTGGAGATAGTATTTCTTTAAATAATATATGGACACCAACCTTTTCTGATATCTTTAATAATATTACAGAGTGGAGATATGATTGGACTCTGAGCCAAGGTCAGGGAGATTTACTTCATCAAGTAATATTGGATACAGAAGAATCCAACACTGACTTTGTTTTACTGGTTCAAGGTTCTATAGTTCAGCAAGATAAGGGAAATTACAACCATGTAGCTTTAGAAAATGGGAAGCTAATTACAGGGGTGGATATGGTTCGCCGACTTGGCTTGAAAGCTAAGTATGTAGTGGCCATTGGCTCCTGTGCTACTTACGGGGGGCCTGCCTCTGGCTATCCCAATCCCACTAATTCTACAGGTGTACAGAATATCTTGCCTGAACGCCGGGTGATTAACGTCTCCGGCTGCCCTGCTCATCCTGATTGGATCATGGGAACTCTCCTCCATCTAGCCTTATATGGTGAACCAGAGCTAGAAAAATTCGGACGACCAAAAATGTTCTATGGTGAAACTATCCACAATAACTGTCCCCGACGTCGGTATTACGATCAAGGAATCTTTGCTACAGATGTAGGTCAGAAAGAATGCCTTTATCGTGTAGGGTGCAAAGGGCCCGTTACTTATGCCGATTGTCCTATTCGACAATGGAATGACCGATTTAACTGGCCTATTGGCTGCAACTCTCCTTGTATCGGCTGTACTGAACCTGGCTATCCCGATCTAATGGAACCCTTTACTAATCATTTTCCCGATATTCCTTTCCCTGGCGGTAGCCGTGCTACTACGGATCGGGTAGGACGAGGGATCTTAGGTCTAGCAGGTCTAGGAATAGGGAGTTATTTTCTAGCCTCACTTTATAAAGGAAGAATTCACCGAACTATGATCTCTTCTACCTTAAAAAAGAAAGGTAAACTTAAGATTAGAAAAGTTGAAAAACCTCGTACATATTACCCGAAAAATAATCCTGATGCTAATAATTCTAATAACTAACATACTGAAACTCGTAAGGCAGTCTCATAACACTAACAACAGCACGACGAAAACCTTCAACCCTAACAATTAGTAATAATAACTCATAATAATTACTACTAACTATCCACCTTACCAAGGAGTGAGCTTCCTGGAAAAGAAAACAGTTTTCCCTGTAACTCGAATTCATAATCCCATGCTGCTTGAAGCATATTTAGAAAATGGTGTAATTCAAGATGCCTTTATCTCTGACACTTTATACCGGGGTTTTGAACAGATCCTGGAAAATCGCCCTGCCTTTGATATGCCTTATTATACCCAGCGAATCTGTGGAATTTGCTCTTCTGCCCATGCTATTACCGCAGCCTATGCGGTAGAACAAGCAATGGGAATACAAGTCCCTCCTAATGGTCATCTCCTACGAAACTTAATCGTTGGTAGCGATTTTTTACAAAACCATCTCCGCTATTTTTACCTTTTAAGTATGCCCGATTCTTTTCGCGGTCCAGATATACCACCCTTTTTACCCCATTTAGAAGGGGATCTTCGCTTAACTCCTGAGGAAGATAAAAAGATGACAGAGCATTATTTCCGAGCTATGGAAGTTGCCCGGTATGCTCATGCGGCCTTTGGAGTCTTTGGGGGAAAAGCCCCCCATGGTCATGGAATTATCCCTGGGGGCTGCACAATGGATATAGATGGTGATAAAATCAACCGCTTCCGAGGATATCTAGTTACTATCCTGGAATTTATCGAGAATGTAATGTTCCCTGATCTAGAGCTTCTCATTGAGCGCTATCCAGAATATATCCATTTAGGTAAGGGAAATGGTAACTTTCTCTCAGTAGGAGGCTTTCCAGATCCTTCAGGTAGTACCCTCTTTCAACATGGGGTAGTTCTGCAAGAAGAGTACTATCCCTTTGATGAAAAACACATAACTGAAGAAGCTACCACAGCCTGGTATAAAGATCAGGAGCCTGCCCATCCATGGCAGCTTAAAACAGAACCAGATCGAGAACAACCTATGGGGTATACCTGGATCAAAGCCCCTCGCTATCAAGGACATCCTGTAGAAGTAGGTCCCTTAGCTAGAGCAGTAATAGATAAGCAAAAAATTATTGGTTATGGTACTTTAGGCCGTCATTATTCTCGGGTACAAGAAGCTAAAAAGATTGCTGAAGCTTGCTTTCAGTGGCTAGAACGATTAGTTCCTGGTGCTGAGACTCTTAACACTAAAGTGGAGCAAGAGTCAGGTATAGGTGTTGGCTTCATGGAAGCCATGCGTGGAGCTTTAGGCCACTGGGTCAAGGTGGAAAAAGGAAGAGTTAAGCACTATCAGATTATCACTCCTTCCACCTGGAACTTTAGCTCCCGAGATGAACAAGGTGGCCGTAGTGTAGGAGAAGAAGCTATCCTAGGATTAACTATTAAATGCCCGGAATTAAAAGAAGCTGGCCGGGTTCTTCGCTCTTTTGATCCCTGTTTTTCCTGTAGTGTTCATCTTATTGAAGGGGGAAATTTACGTACTTTTAAGATTCAGGTTTAACACTGTTAAATATCTTGACTTGAACTTTTCTTGGATCAAAGTTAGGTAGATGGGGGAAGAAAAGTATGCGGAAAACTTTGCAAAAGGAACTTACAAGAGCCAAAATAAACCTAAGTAAGGGATTTCCTTTACCGGTACGGATTTTTCATTGGGGATTCGCTTTTACTTTAACCGGTATAATCCTAACGGGATTTATCCTTCATAAGCCTCTTCCATTTTTAGCCCTAACTTATAGCAAAATTTTTATTTATCATGTAATCTTCGGGTGGTTAGCCACTGCCTTTTTCATCTTTCGTCTAGTGGATATGTTAATTCGCAAAGATAAGACACTCTTACCTTCCTTAGGAGAGCTTAAGAATTTGCCTAAACTTCTTGCTTACTATTTATTTTTACGGCCTTACAAACCACCTTCTGGACAATATAATATTGGCCAAAAGCTTATTTTCATATCCTGGCTAATCCTCTTCCCCTTTTTAGTACTTCTCTCCCTTGGGTCTTATTTTGCAGGTCAGCATTTAGATTGGGTAGTTAAATTTATCGGTGGCCTTCAATATCTACGCATGACTAAATACCTTGGGGCTGTCTATTTTGTAGCTACTATCCTTCTGCATATTTACCTATCTCTAACAGAGGATCTTGCCAGTCTCCAATCTATGGTCACTGGTTATGAACAAAAAGAAAAAGCCCCTAAGAATAGGGACTTTTTATAAATCTTTAATTTCTAATTAAGCTTTGCCAAAACTGTACGCAAAATCTTCCCAGAACGTGTCATGGGTAGTTTATCCTTAATCTTCACATCGATAGGGCAACGTAATTCAAAATGACTCTGCACATAATCGATGACTTCTTCCACAAATCTTTGATGAGCCTCTTCGTTAGTTGGCTGTTCTTGGAGAGCCAAGTAAACACTCAAAATCTGACATTGATAATTCTCGTCATGGCGTGCTACTACACCTGCTTCTAAGATTTGTGGATACTCTAAAAGGACAGATTCTAATTGATAATAACTAATGGGATTTTGACCACTGGTAAAACCATCTGGTAAAATTCCATCCCACATATCTCTCTCATGAGCTAATGCTATCTGCGCTCCACCCATCTCCAACCCCCCCTTTAGAAGATGGCTAACAATTACACTTTTGTGTATAACCATTATATAGAATCACTTCATGAATCTCAATAGAAATTCCTGAATTGTCTGAAATTTTAGTTAAATGGTTATAATATTCCAGTGAAAGGTTATTCATTTTTGTATATGTAAAACATTCATAATATTTCCTAAAAATTCCGTATTGAAAAATGATACATTTTACTCTCCGATTGGGTATAATGGAGTGTAGAGTTTTGAACTGAAGGGAAGATGTATCTTGCCATTACATATTCATTTTGTAGGAATTAAAGGAGCAGGTATGAGCGCATTGGCTCAGGTGACTGCCCAAATCGAAGGAGCAACAATTACTGGCTCCGATGTCTCAGAGGTCTTTTTTACAGATGCGCTATTGGAAAAAGCTAAGATCCCTGTTTTAGATTTTTCTGCATCTAATGTAGAGAAGGCCGATATAGTGGTAGCCTCCGCTGCCTATAATGAGACCCATGAAGAAATCTCCCGAGCCCGGGAGTTAAATATCCCTGTCTATACTTATCCCCAATTTCTCGGTAGACTCATGGCTAAAAAGCGAGGGATCGCCGTCTCTGGTACCCATGGCAAAACCACCACTACTGCTATGCTAGGATTAGTTTTGATCCAGATGGGTGTGGACCCTACTATCATAGTGGGAAGCGATGTCCCAAGCATCGGTGGTAATGCCTATTCAGGAAAAGGAGCGTACTTTTTAGCTGAAGCCTGTGAATACCGTCGCCATTTTCTAAATTATTCTCCTGAGTATTTAATAATTACGAATATCGAATATGATCACCCTGATTATTTCCGGGATATTGATGATGTAATATTAGCCTTTAATGAATTAGCTCAAAAAGTGCCTCAAGAGGGTAAGATCTTCCTCTGGTATGAAGACCCCTATCGTAAGGATATCCAAGCCCAAGCCCCTATCGTAACCTTTGGACTAAGTCCCGAGGCTGATATCCGAGCTACAGACATTACTTTTAATGATGAGGGTAGTTCTATGCTCATCTACAACAAAGATACATGTTTAGGTGAACTTCATCTTCATATAAGCGGTAAACACAATATCCTCAATGCCTTAGCTACTATCGCTTGCTGTTTAGAGATCGGCTTACCCCCTTCGGAAATCTTAGGAAGCCTCAGTAGTTTTAACGGAACTAAGCGGCGCTTTGAACATCTCGGCGTTCATGGGGGAGCCTTGATAGTAGATGATTACGCTCATCATCCCACAGAAATACGTACCACCTTGGAAGGTGCTAGACTATCTTTCCCTAACCGCCGAATTCGAGCAGTTTTCCAACCACACACCTTTAGTAGAACGGAAAAACTTTTAGAAGATTTTTCCCAATCCTTCCAAGCTGCAGATGAAGTTCTCATTGCTGAAATCTTTTCCTCCGCTCGGGAGAAAAGTAGTAGTACAGTATCCTCTGCCCTTCTGGCAGATCTTATTCGCAAACAGGGTGGTAATGCCCGCTATATGAACTCCTTTGAAGAAATCCGCAATTATCTTTCCGAGACAATCGCACCTGAGGATCTAGTCTTAATTCTAGGAGCAGGTGACATTTATAAAGTAGGGGAAAGTTTAGTTGGCTGAAAAGAGTAAATGGCAATTATCCAGGCACTGGATAGTTGCCATTATTTTTCTATGCTATAATGGGTTAAAAAACTAAAGATACTGCTTAATTCTTAGAGGAGGGGTTAACTACTATGATCCGTACTCGTGCCCAACGGGAAAAGAAAACCGTCGAAGCAATGATTAAACTATACTGTAAAAAAAACCACAAACCCTCTGAATTACTTTGTTCCGAGTGCCAAAAGCTCTTGGAATATTCCCAAAAGCGGGCAGAACATTGTGTCTTTGGAGAAGATAAACCCGTTTGCGGAAATTGCACTATCCATTGTTACAAAAAGGATATGCGAGAAAAAATTCGCCAAGTCATGCGCTATTCCGGTCCACGAATGATCCTTCATCACCCCATAATGGCAATACAACATGTGATTGATAAAAGGCATATACCTGAGAGTGTCCCTAAGAAATAAAAAGGCTGTTCCTGATAAAAACCTATCGGGAGCAGCCTTTTTATTTAGACTGTTCTTTAGCTTAAATGCTTTAGTCTTTGGTTTAATTTAAGCTGCCATTTTTAATTATCTTCACAACTTCTTGCCAATCATGGCAGCGGATAATACCTGAAGGCAACTCCCCTTTATTATAAGAGGCATCTAAGAGAAGAACAGGTACCCCTGCCTCAGATATTTCTTGGGCATTGCCTAGATAATCTTCAAGCATAACTTCTAATTCCCATTCCAAAACATAGTCCACCTTGCTTTGTAAGCCAGTAAAAAGAATCTCCTCATGGGGAATCTTATGTTTTTTCATCCAGTTGAGAGTATATTCTTTCTGGTCTACAGAACGAGCTGTTACATAAGTAATCTCATGTCCTTTATTGAGTAGCCTTTCAATACCTTCTTTGGCCCCTGACATAGGTTCGGGAATTTCAAAAAGATAAGCCACATTCTCTTCAAAAAACTTCCCCATTTCCTCCCAAGAGACTCCAAAATCCACAGATAGATCATAGTTTTTGAGTTCTAATATATTAGTCCCAAAATGCTGGTTGAGCTCTCTAACCCAAGCTCTATAACTATCAGATACAACACCATCTATATCTATACCAATCCGCAAAGATCTCTTCTCTCCTTTTAATAATTCATTAATTTATCTAATTCCAAAGGTTCGACTCTACGGCCATCTTTGTAGGCCCGCATATTTCCTCCGGAAATCTCATCGATTAAGGCAATATGCTGGTCATCCCCAATTCTGCCAAATTCGAATTTAATATCATAGAGTTCCATACCCTTTTTTGCTAATTCATCTTTGACCACTCCAGCAATTTGCTGAGTCAACTTTTTCAAAGTCTGATATTCATCTTTGGATAAAATCCCTAGCATATCTAGAGCATCTTCCGTAATTAAGGGATCATTTCTTTCGTCATCTTTCAAAGTTACTTCAACAAGAGCATCTAAAGGCTGCTCCTCTTCAACATATTTTCCATAGCGACGTAAAAAGCTTCCCACCGCCCGGTAGCGGCAGATCACCTCTAAGCCCTGCCCGAAAAAGGTGGCCTTTTTTACTTTCATGGTGCCTGCATCTATATCTGCCTCAATATAGTGGGTTGGAATACCTAACTGGTTAAGTTTTTCAAAAAAGAATTTTGTTAGACGAAGACCTGCTTTTCCAGCTCCTTCAATTTGTAACCCCACTTTATTTGCTCCCGGATCAAAGACCCCATCCTCTCCCGTTACATCATCTTTGAATTTCAATAAGCAATTCCCATCTTCTAAAGCATAGACATCTTTGGTTTTTCCTTTATAAACTAATTCCATTTAATCACCTCATTCTGATTCCTTCAAATATACCTTTGACCTTAAACCTTAATTTTTTAGGCTTAAATTCACTTTAATACTAACCAAGATTCATATCCTATATTACACTATTCTAGCTTTGGAGACATCTTTTACCACTCTTTTGCACTCTAAATCAGGGCTGTTAATCTAAAGTTTGGGTAGTTTGGGCAATTCCAAAGTTGGGGGAAGCTGCCTTTTATGTTCACTAGCTTTATGCATGGCTTCGATTTTGGCAGCAACATCTTCCGGAATTTTTTCACCAATGAGGTATCTATCGATCATATCATAAGTAATTCCCATTTCTTCTTCATCTGTTTGTCCTTCCCATAACCCTGCTGAAGGCACTCGATTAACGATAGAATCTGGTAAACCCATATGAGCAGCCCAGGCTTTCACTTCCGCCTTTGTTAGGGAGGAAATAGGAAGGAGATCCACTCCCCCATCACCATACTTAGTAAAATACCCTGTATAATATTCGGAAACATTATCTGTCCCAACAACCAAATAGTTAAGAGAGTTAGCCACAGTATATAAAGTTGCCATTCTAATCCGAGCTTTAAGGTTACCTTGGGTTAATTTTTCTTCAAAGGGGAGGCTTTTCCCTTTCATTCCTTCATAAACTTTCGAGATGATCATCTGGTGAGCCTCAGTCAAATCCACTTCTAAAGTTTTTATCGATAGTGTCCTAGCAACTAAATGGGCATCTTCTACATCGGCAGAACTTGAAGCCGCTGGTAGGATAACTCCTACTGAATTATCGGGAAAAGCCCTTTTACATAAACCTGCTACCACAGCTGAGTCTACACCACCGGATATCCCCACTACTAAGCCTTTAGACTTAGCCCCTTGAACCTTCTCCCTTAGCCACTCGACAGTCTGATTGATTCTTTCCTCTAGTTGCTCTTTATTCCACACCCTTCAATCCCCCTTTCCTACTTTCTCTACTTTGTTACTAACATCTAGGAGAAGGGCTTGCCTTAATTCGAATAGTTTTGGAGATAAATCTACAATATAGCGATGAGGGTTGACAAGCCGCTTTACTTCCTCCCAAAAAGTACTTAAATCCTTCTGAGCATAAGCTTGTATATCCCGAAGTTCTGGCAAATGGTAAACTCGCTTTCCTCCTCTAAATATGGGTATCAGTAAGTCCTTTGTTGTAAAGTTCCGCAAAGTTTTCCGTTTCCAAGTCTGGATGGGATCAAAAATTGTTAAAGGTGATTCAAACTTTTCATCATCTAAAGCAACGAGATCCGCCAAGGCTTTTCCTTTTTTATCGTAAAAACGGACGATTTTCTTAACGCCAGGGGTAGTTATTTTACTGATATTTTCAGAAACCTTGATTCGAGGTTCGATTTCCCCATCCTTTCCTTCAGCAGCTAATTTATACACCCCTCCTAAGGCAGGGGTGTCTTTAGAGGTAATCAGATGGGTTCCTACTCCCCAAGAATCTATCTTCGCTCCTTCGGCACGGATAGCTGTAATGGTATGCTCATCTAAATCATTAGAAGCAACAATCTTAGCATTATGTAAACCTGCAGCATCTAACATTTTTCGGGCTTCTCGGGAAAGATAAGCCAAATCCCCGCTATCGATCCGGATACCCAAAAAACGATGGCCCTTTTCTTCTAACTCTAAGCCAACTTTGATCGCATTAGGTACTCCGGATTTTAAGACATTATATGTGTCTACTAAGAGGAGACATTGATCAGGGAATGCCCGAGCATAAGCACGAAAAGCATCTAATTCACTAGGAAAACACTGGATCCAGCTATGAGCTTGGGTACCAGAGACAGGAATACCAAAAAGCTTGCCAGCCATAACATTAGAAGTGGACTGGCAGCCACCGATAAAGGCTGCTCTTGCTCCCATAATACCACCATCGGGACCTTGAGCCCTCCGCAGACCAAATTCCATCACCGCTCCCCCCTCAGCAGCGTGTACGATCCGAGAAGCTTTGCTGGCAATAAGGGTCTGAAAATTTATTATATTTAGGAGAGCTGTTTCGATAAGCTGTGCTTCTACAATTCTTGCTTTAACCCGTAAAATCGGTTCATAGGGAAATACCACTGTTCCTTCTGGCACAGCATCGATATCCCCATTAAAACGAAAATCCTTTAAGCTTTCGATAAACTCTTTATCAAAAAAGTTAAGACTACACAGATAATCCAGATCTTCCTGAGAAAACCTGAGATTTTCTAAATAATCCACAACCTGCTCTAGTCCTGCAGCAATGGCATAACCTCCACCACTGGGGTTTTTTCTAAAATATAAATCGAAAACCGCCTCATGATCCTGATAATCGTTTTGCATATAACCCTGCATCATTGTTAACTGGTATAAATCTGTTAAAAGTGCTGCATTCTTCACACTCTATTCCCCTTTCTGCTCCCACCATTAAGTTAGTAACATCTAATGTCATTTTATCCCCAAAATCTAAAAATCTATCCCCTGTTATCCCCGTGAAAAACTAGTTATCCTAGGGTTATCCTTGAGTTATCCACAGATTTATCCACATTATACACAGGTTAAATCCACATTTCCTCCTTTTTGTCCCTTGTACCATTCTATTTCTCTCGGTTTTTCCACAGATGATTATACCAGGTATAGGTATAATTATAACTCAAAGTATAACTAAATATGGTTTAGATTAATTTTATCATCTTTCCTTTATCTAATACTAGAAAAAGCGCCTTTGAAAGCGCTTTTTATAAACTATTTTTTCTCAGTGAGAAAAATAGAAATAATATTTTTATAGTAATGATTAGATGATTAAAGATGATTAGAGTAGTAAAGCCATAATTGCTTTATGAGCATGAAGACGATTTTCTGCTTCATCAAAGACTACTGACTGAGGTCCCTCTAGAACTTCTTCAGTAATCTCTTCCCCTCGATGGGCAGGGAGACAATGGAGAACAATGGCATCCTTCTTAGCAAGGTTTAGAATCTGGCTATTGATACAATAATCTTGGAAAACTTTTTTTCGAATCTCTGCCTCATCCTCTTGGCCCATACTAGCCCACACATCTGTATATAAAACATCTGCATCTTGAGCTGCTTCATGGGGATCTTCTATCCATTCTACCTGACCACCAGAAGCTTG
>JAAZLD010000042.1 GCA_012799495.1 Desulfitobacterium sp.
GAGTTTTTGCAACTCCTCAATAGTAAGGTCAATATTGAGATGTAAGATTTTTTGTGATAAAAGCGAGTAACAATTACCCTTCAAGTAGCAGTTAACCTTATAGTACAGTGGGCAATTACCTTTATAGTGCCATGATCAATTACCCTTATTGTGCTGCCGTGCATCAATTATCCTTTATAATGCGGTGGCTAATTATATATAGGCATTTAGGAACTCTCTTCTAAGTACGTACTAGGTTCCTGGAAGAGAATCCCCTGAGGTGGATTAAAAGTAAAGTACATAAAGAGGGCGCCATTCAGAAGCAAGAACCCTAAGCCCAAGAGGTTGAGGGCTGAATGGGGCATGGTTTTGGTCAGGATCTTATAACTAATAATTTGGCAGATAATGACTCCTAAAATATAAGAGGAAATATCGATGACCATGAAAGGTTTGTTCGTAAACATGGTGTAGGTATAAAAGATCCCCACAATAATTAATTGGACAGCCAGAACTCCTAAGGCCTTGGCTAAGAAAAAATTATTAGTCTTTTCCCTGATAAAGAAGTATTCGATAAAAGAAAACAAAACTAAAGGGAAATAAGCTATTTTAAGGTGCTCCCAAATGCTTTCATTGATAGGGCTAAAAACCCCCACAATTGATGATTGGTTTGACCAATCATAGGTAAAGTGCAATAAGATACCGCAGCCAATGATAAAAAAGACTCCCGCTATTTCCCAATAGAATACACTCTTACTACCCATATTTTCTACCTGCCCTTTTCTTCTTAGCTTTCCCAAAAAGCTTGTAAGAATATGTGAAAAATATGCAAAGACAGGTAGAAGTGAAGAGGGACATAAGCTATTATATGGGTAGAGACTTTGTTTGCTTTATGGTCCTACAAAGGAAGTAGAAAACAAACAAAAAGAGGGTAAAGAGCAGACAAGAAAAAATAAGGAACAGTTTCCGGGGGGAAAGGAAGTAGAAAGTAAGGGGTGGAGAAAATGAAATGGGTAAGACTATTTGTTATTTCGCTGTTAGGAATGGTGTTATTAATTGGGTGTGGAAGTGAAAAACACCCGGAAAATGTAATAGCAGTGGTCAATGGAAAGTACATAACTGTTGAGGATGTTGAGAGGGAACTAATGGTGCGGGAATTGTTCATTGAAATATATGACGCCCTTAACCAAATCTATGAGATTGATGACCAAAGGGAAGCTTTGCTTGAAGGGTTTGGCTTAAAAGAAGGAGAGTTAACTCCTGAACAAGAAAGGTATTTTGAGGATTTGGAACGCTCTACTACGAAAAAGCTAACCGAGAATGAGGCTTTTAATATCCTATTAAGGGAAGAAGTTCTTTATCAGGAGGCTGTAAGGTTTAGCCATGATGTAACTGAAGACTGGGTAAAGGAAGTTTTTGCAGAAAGTGATGAGATTAATAGGGAGGTAATTGAATCTGATGAAGAGAGTAAAGAGTTTTATAATAAATACGTAGAAGTTAGTACTGAAATATATAATAAATATGGCTTTGCATCAGAAGAGGATTATTTCTCTCAGCGAGTTGATAGATTAGTATATAATATGGCTACCAATAAGCTCCAATTTCAATTTGAAAATGCAATGGCCGATAAAATCACTGACTCACATTTTTGGCAAATAGAGCTGGCTAATGCTTGGGGAAATTATAGTGAATACCTTATAGATAAGGCTAAGGTAAAGATTCTGAAGCCAGAATTCAGTTTTGAGAAATATGGCCAGCCCTGGAACTACGGAGACCTAGATTTGAAATCCTTAGGAGTATAAACGTAATCACTAAGGAAGGAACAGCGAAATTCTATAGGAGAATATAAATGAGGAATTATAAATTATACGGCTTGGTGGGTGGAACTACCTTTGCCGTAGTTCAAACGGGTCTGAATTATTATTTTACTAAAGAATTTTCTTTTATAGGACTGGCAGGAGGCTTAGCTTGGTTTTTATCAGCTCTTGTCCTAGAGAGATTATTTAAACCCAAGAAGTAAAACTTTATACACCTATGCATGGATATGTTATTTTGCAAAATGTTCTATAAGTGATGGCGAATCCATAGTTGTCTTACTAGTAGTTTGGGCATCTGTGGATTTTTTATATGTCCCTAGAGGCAGGAGTTGGCAGAATTTTGGCGAAGGATCTGAAATATGAAACTTTGCTTAATTTTTTCAAGGTCTATAATGTCAAAAACCGCTAGGAGGAATATCTATGGTAAGAGTAATTGGTATTATTAAAGATGGAAGCAGAGTTCTGGGTTATCGCTTTCTTGATGAAAACACAGCTAATGTCCTAGATTTGGGGATAAAAGATGCTATTAAATATGTTAATGAGCATGGTTGCCGCAATGCTCATGTGGAAGGTATTGCTTTGGTAGCAGACGAGGGCACTATGGATATGCTGCCAATCATCGATGCTCGGAGCAAAAAGTGCATTAAAAACGACAAATATATTATTGTAGGGACTTTTAAAGAAGGTGGACGGATTACCGCTATTCGGGTCACAGACTATTCAGGCTATATTATGGATGTGGAAACTGTTCGCTTGCCTCTTCTCGAAGATAAGGGATATGCCAATGCTAAAATCGTACCTGCAGGTGAGAAAAATGCCATTAAGCCCCTGGATCTTCCTTGGCCGGTTTTAAGCTGGAAACCCTCAGAAAAAAAGAGTAAGTAAGCTTAATAATAATATGACATAAATAAGGTTCTCACTAATAAATATGATAGGGCTAATCTAGGTTAGCCTTATATTATTAAGTAACAAGAATAAGTTTCTATGGAGTATCTCTTTAACAACCTATATGGGGGTGAGTAAAGTGGGAATGGGACCTATGCATTTAGAGGTAGGCTTTTTTGGTTTGTTGATGCTGTTGTATAATCTAGCATTGTTTGTATTATTTGTATTAGTGTTAATGTTTTTGGTTAGCGGTATCCGCTTCTTTAAGCAGAAACCTAGAAATGATGAGGTGCTAATAGCAAAACTGGATGAGTTAATTAGGATTCAGCAAGAAGAAACTGGTAAAGACGGGGGTTAGTTTAAAAAATGATATCAAGAATTAGAGAGGAACAAGATGATTAAGAGAGGAGTAGAAAATGAGGAGTAATACTGGGATGAGTAAAGGAAGAGAGAAAAAACAACCTGAGGAGACCAATTATCGAGTAGCCTATCGCAAATTTTGGGATGATGTCAAAGCCAAAGATCCTCAAGAGATTATCAATAATCGTCAGGTTACTTATGATGAAGATTCTCTTCAGTACACAGTGTCTTATTTCCGGGAAGAGTACTGTGTGGATTGCCGCAAGGAGACAATTACCAGGGTCA
>JAAZLD010000451.1 GCA_012799495.1 Desulfitobacterium sp.
AATATCCGTACTTAAGAGCATCTTGCCAGACTATATCATTGATCTCCCCGATACTGGCCATAGAGATTACTCGATAAGCAGAATCTACTAAAAGAATTGGATTGCCAAGAAGTCGTGAGGCACTTTTAATTAATTCGTCGATGCCGCTGTTATTAGCTAATGTCTCAAAAAGTACCGAAGTATCATTAAGCTGTTGTTTATAGTTTAAAAAGAGAGTTTGGACTTGATGAAACAATTCAAGGATAGGTGTTTCTTCAGGCCAGAGGATCCATTCACATTGGAAATCCAACCCCTTTTTAAGATCGCTATCAGGCAAAATAATCAACCCGATAGATTTGTTAAGGAGAAAATCTTCTCTTAATTGGGAAGCCAGGCAAATATACAGGATGTCATTTTGAGGCTGGGCAAATTTCGTCACTACATTACAACCTTGGTAATAAAGGATAGGATCATTTAACTTCATGAAAGTAGGAGGTTGTTTGAGCTCCTTACAAATTTCTCTTAAGGTAAAAATAGCACTTTCCCTCCTTTTGCACAAAACGCCAAAATTATACCCAGGAGATTTTGGCATTATAACAAAGACCACGGTTCTAAGGTTTATTATAATAATATTATCAGAAAAAATAAAACAATTATATAGTTTAGAAATTAAGGAGGGACAAAATGCTCATTATTGGCGAGTCCTTAAATGCAACACGTAAATCCGTTCATGATGCGGTAATTGCCCAAGATGTAGAATTCTTACAAAAGCTAGCAGTAGATCAGGTCAATGCAGGAGCTATGATGCTTGATGTGAATGCCGCCGTTCCTAATAGAAAAGAAGAAGAAGATCTACCATGGATGGTGGAAAAAGTCCAGGAAGTAGTAGATGTTCCTTTAGCTATTGATAGTAATAATCCTGATGCTATTATCGCAGCACTAGCTGTTCACAAAGGGCGGCCAATGATCAACTCCATTAGTGGAGAAGAGGAAAAGCTGGAAAAGCTCCTACCTATCGTTACAGAAACTGATTGTGATGTAATTCTTCTCTGTATGGATGATAAGGGAATCCCATCCACCATCGAGGGAAAAGTTCAAATAGCCGGAAAGGTAATCGAACTTTTATTGACCAAAGGTAAAAAAATTGAAAACGTTTATGTAGATCCCTTGATTGGTACTGTAGCTACTCAAACAGATGCTGGAGTTTTAGCTATTGAAACTATTAAAGCTATTAAAAAGGAGTTTCCAGGTGTCCATACAGCCGCTGGGGTAAGCAATATTAGCTACGGAATGCCAGCAAGAAAACTTCTTAATCGCATATTCTTATCTTTATGTATAAGTAATGGCCTTGACGGATGTATTGTGGATTCCCGAGATCAAGAACTAATGTCTAGTATTTGGGCTACCATGGGATTATCTGGTCAAGATCGGTTCAGATCCTATATGAGAGCCTACAAAAAAGGCTTACTCAAAGGATAGGTTCAATAAATTATCAAAGGGGGAATAAACATGAGTGATGTTCTAGAAAAAATCAAGGATGCTATTTTAGAAATGGAAGAAGACGATGCTCAAGATTTTGTAAAAGAAGCTATCGAGGAAGGTTTATCTCCGCAAAAGATTTTAAATGAAGGAATTATTGCGGCATTAGATGAAATTGGAGAAAAATTCACTTCTGGTGAGTTCTTCTTACTGGAACTTTCCGAAGGAGCTAGAATTTCAGACCTTTGCATTGAAATCCTAAAACCTTTACTTGCTAGTGAAGGACAAGATGTTGAAAAGAAAGGAAAAGTCCTACTTGCCACTGTCAAAGGAGATCTCCATGATATCGGTAAGAATTTAGTTGCCTTACAAATGAACATTGGTGGATATGAGGTGGTCGACCTAGGAATCGATCAGGAAAGTCTCAATATCGTTGCTAAAGCCCAAGAAATAAATGCTGATGTAATTGCCCTTTCATCTTTAATGATCACCACATTGGAAAACCAGGCTGAAGTAATCAAAATCCTCAAGGATAAAGGTATCAGAGATCAGTTTAAAGTTGTAGTAGGCGGTGGGCCCACAACAGAAGAGTGGGCTAAAGAAATTGGAGCAGATGGGTGGGCGCCAGATGCTGTAAGCTCAGTTTCGATGCTTGATAAAGTATTAGCAGTTTAGTATAGAAGGAGGCCATATCATGATTAGTATTTTAGAGGCACAGTATCGCTGTGAAAATGGTCCTTTAATGGATGAGAACAAATTTAATCTAAAACTCATGAAATACCTAAGAGGTTTACCCAAAAAATATGGCATAGAACTTAAAGAGGGAGAATTTATTCCTGATGATGAAACAGCGGATAAGGTTTTCCAGGCAGCCATAGATCTAATTGTGGAAGTGGGTCTCTATAATATTGATACCAATAGGGTTTTAGAATTTACTAAGGAAGAGATAATAGACACTATCAATTCCCGGAAGAGTATCATTCATTTAGGTGAGGGAACTGATACCATTCATATCAAACATAGATGGCCTGAAGATACTGAACCTATAGTTATGTGCCCAGGACCTGCCGGTATGCCAGCGGAAGAAAAATACTATATCCCTCTTAACCTATCTTTTGCCAAATTACCTAATAGTGTGGGTTATACACCTTCTGCTCTTTTAGGGGCAAGGGGTTTTGCCAATAAAGCAGAAACTCCTGGAGAATTGATTACAGTTTTAGCAGAAGCTTCAATGAATCGTGAGGTGGCAAGGCAAGCAGGTAAACCAAGAGCATTTATTCTTGAACCAATGTCTGCTGTATCACCCTACGCCGTATTTGCTTCCTTTAACCCTGACGGTTATAGTGAAAAGGGTTCTTTAATGCCTACTCACGTATTGCCGGATCTGAAGATTAACTGGGAGCGGATTACCTTAGCAGCCTACGCTCTAGAAAGAGGTATTCAGCCCTGGACTGGTGCCGGTACAGGTTTGGGAACCAACACTCGCAATGCTGTTGAAGCCGCTATCAGTCAGATTGCTGGTACTTTGGGTGTTATGACTTATAATAATGGCCATAGCATGTGGACAAGCACCTTCGATAGAGATGGCTTAATTTCTTGTCGTGAAGTTCTAAAAATGACTGGCTTAGTCAACGTAGCCGTTTCTAGAAATCTGAAAATCCCCATTGCTGGTTCCACTGGTGCAGCAGCTGGGCCATGTACTACCATGGCATTAAAAGAATTATCTGCCTGTATGATCGCAACTACTGTTTCCGGTGCTGGTTGGTTATGGTTAGTTCTCCCCGGAAAGGGAGTCATGACAAATGGTGCAACTGGCATGGAAGGAAAAATGCTTGATGAAGTAGGGAAAGCAGTAGAAGGAATGGACCGGGGAACAGCCAATGAGCTAATTGGTAAACTCTTAGCTACTTATGAAGATCAGCTCATGGATCCTCCTAAAGGAAAAACCTTCCCTGAATGCTATGATGTAGTTAAGGTAGAACCAACTGATGAATACAAAGAAATTTATGCCCAAGCAAAAGAAGAAATGCGTCAGCTAGGAGTACCTTTCAGATACTAAAGTGAGAAAACAATCTGAGGTTAATATTAGTTAGAGTTAAATACTAGTTACAGCCATACAAAAAAAGAATTACAAAATTCTATCTAGGTACTCTTTAAGGATGTAAAATAACAGAGGCACTGCAGCTAATATTGCAGTGCCTCTAAAAATATATCCAGATCTGCTAACCATATTTATTTGTAGCTACTAATTTATGTATCCCCTTTGTCTCATCCGTTGGGGATTGGCGAATTTCGCCATCCCAGTATTCATCTTTTCAAAGCCAAGTTTTTTGTAAAAGCCTTCTTTTCCAATGGAAGAGAACAGAATTACATTACAGGTCGGTAAAGAGTTGAGTATATGCTTAACTATTGTACTACCAATGCCGCGACCTTGGTACTCTGGAAGGATGACCACATCATAGAGAGCAGCTTCATAAGCACCATCACAAATTGCCCGACCAAAACCAATGAGCTTATCTTGATCAAAAGCAAAGACAACAGAATAGCTGTTTTCAAAAGCTGTTTTATGTACAGTTGGCTGGTAATGTTTCATGTCAGACTTTATAAAGATCTGAGGGATCTCATTCCAATCGATGTTGGTACAATCGAATTGATAGCGGATGTTCATATTTAATGCTCCTTTCACAATAAATTTCGAGAACACACATAGTGATAGTGCTAATAGGCACTAATTAGGTTTAGAAAAACGGCCCCCAAGAGTGTGTTAGAGGCCGTCTTTAATTTTATAAAACAATAGCACCAGCAGAGTCTACTTCCAAGAAGTATGTTTTGGCTGACAGATCGTGATTAGATAGGCAGTCCACCATGGCTTCAGAGACTTGCTCCATTTTATCTTGAGCAACGATAGCTAAAATAGTAGGACCAGATCCGCTTAGTGCAGAACCATAAGCCCCAGTCTCTAATGCCACTTGTAATGCTTCACCAAGGCCAGGAACTAAAGCAGCTCTTTGGTTTTGGTGAAGGCGATCCTTCATTCCTTCCTTGAAGAAGGTATATTCTCCGTGAATCAGGGATTCAACTAGAAGGGCGGTCCGGGATAGGTTAAAAACAGCATCTGCCATAGGGACAGATGTAGGTAAGACTTGGCGACTTTTTTCTGTAGATAAATGAAAATCCGGTACAATAGCTAATGCTCTAAAGTTAGGATCCGAATGAATCTTTCTAGCGAGAACTGTGTTTTCGGTAGTAACTGATAAAGTAACTCCTCCTAAGAGAGCTGGAGTTACGTTATCAGGATGCCCCTCAATCCTATTGGCTAGGTTAAGAAGTTCCTCTTGAGAAAAAACATCCCCGGCATAAGCATTGGCGGCTACCAATCCTCCTACGATTGCGGCGGAACTGCTACCCATCCCCCGAGCAGGGGGGATGTTATTTTCTAAAACTAAAGAAAGAGTAGGAATTTTAAAGTCGATTTCTTTCCATAAAGTGCACATACATTGCCAAACTAGATTAGACTCATCAGGGGCTATTCCTGATTTGTAATCTCCTTCTAAAGTTATCTGAAAGGAGTTGCTATCTTCAATTTTTACATGATTATAAAGGGAAAGGGCTAAACCCAAACAGTCAAAACCAGACCCCAGGTTGGCGGATGTTGCGGGAACTCGGACATGAATCATGTCTTTCCTCCTTGTTGTTCAGAGAGAATCTCTATCTCTTAATTTATATATATATTATCCTGGATATTGTAATTGGGGAACTAAATCGAATCCGATTAAGTAAAATCGGATTCGATTCCTTGAACATTATAAAAATCCTTTTTAAAGCACGATGATTTGTATATTAAAATAATATTTGTTAGGTCATATTTGTTAGGTCATATTTATTGGGTCATATTTATTGGGTCATATATTAGTTCTTATAAATAAGTTCGATATCTTAATCTAGTTCTCCTGTTTCAAAACGGATAACATTATCAACACGGAGGACTTTACTATAAGCTCTTACGGATTCTAGTGCTTCCCTTAACTGTGATTCCTGGGTAGGATGGGTTACTAAAACGATTTCCGCTTCTTGGCGTTTTTTCTGTTTTTGAATAATTGAATGGAAGCTCACATTAGCTTCGGCAAAGAGTAAGGCTAATGTGGCCAATACACGAGGTTCGTCTTTAACTCGGAGACGTATATAGAAGGCACTGCGGAAATCTTTTCTATCTTTAATGGGCAATTCATTATAGCAAGTGCAGTTAATATTCGATGTTGCATTAGTTTGCATATTACGGGCAATTTGGATAATATCCGCAACAACGGCGCTTCCTGTAGGAAGGGAGCCAGCTCCCCGGCCATAGAACATTGTTTCTCCTACGGCATCTCCTACTACATAGACAGCATTAAAGACCCCACTAACAGCAGCAAGGGGATGGCTGTTAGGGATGATAGCAGGGTGAACCCGTACTTCTATACCTTCATCTTCAAGATGTTTTCCTACCGCTAAGAGTTTAATAGTTGAGTCTAGTTCTTTAGCATAGGCAATATCTTCAGCGGTGATTTTGGAGATCCCTTCTACATAAACATCATCAACAGTTACCCGGGAGTTAAAGGCGATGGAGGCTAAAATAGCTAATTTGCGAGCAGCATCTAAGCCATCTACATCGGCAGTAGGATCTGCTTCAGCATAGCCTAATTCTTGAGCTTCTTTTAGAACTTCATTATAATCACGGCCTTGCTCAGTCATAGCTGTCAAAATATAGTTTGTAGTTCCATTTATGATACCTAATATTTCAGTTATTTTATTGGCAGTAAGAGATTCTTTTAAGGAAGCGATAATTGGGATTCCTCCAGCTACACTAGCTTCGAAAAAGAGATCCTTGCCAACTTCTTTGGCGGCATCTAAGAGCTCATGACCGTGGAGTGCTAAAAGGTCCTTATTGGCAGTTACCACGTTCTTCCCATTTCTTAAAGCTTCTAATATATAAGTCCGGGCTGGTTCGATTCCTCCCATAACTTCTACCACAATATCTATTTGGGGATCCTTTAAGATAGCTTCAGGTTTATCAGTCAAAAGAAAATCTCCTGTAATATTACGAGAAGCTTGGGGGTTACGGACTAAAACCTTACTAACACTAAATCGAGTTTGTGAACGGTTTTGTATATCATCGGCATTTTGTTCGAGAATTTGAACAACACCGCTACCGACGGTTCCTAGACCTAAAATACCAACGGATACTTCTTGCATATTAAATCCTCCTATCCTTTTCATGGATACAAATGTACTCGCATTGTGGACATTATAATACGCTTTTTTTTCTTTGACAAGACTTTTTCAAATAGGTATTGACACCCTTTATTCTGTATTATACACTTAGTATAAATAATTTGATGTATTATAACAGTAGGAAATGTACCTAGGTTTCGAGTGTGGATTACTCTAGTTCAAGAGGTAGAAAATCTAGAGGGCTGGATTAACACCGTGGATGGACGAACCTGAGCGGAAAGTTCCTCGCAGTGAAAAGGAGCACCGCTCTTTTTAATAGCAATTCTAGCGTAAATAACGGCTTCACCTTGCTGTGATGCATTCTTTAAGGCTCGGCGAAGCCGGTTTTTCTTTATATACTTCTTTTTTCAGAAAACTTAAGCGATAGGATGTCGAATTTTTGCAAAACTTTGGGTAAATTTATCTATTTTTTGCTCGATAATCCCTTATACTAAGAGTAGCTAAATAATCTAACTTTATTATCTTATTCATGGACTTTGTAAAAGGAGAGAGTGTTTATGGAAAATTTGATTTATCTTAATGGAGAATTTGTAACCAAGGATCAGGCCAAAGTATCAGTATTTGATCACGGTTTCTTATATGGAGATGGGATCTTTGAAGGGATCCGGGCCTACGATGGTCGAGTTTTTAAACTTAAGGAACATTTAGTCCGGCTTTATGAATCTGCTCATACTATTTTACTCGATATTGGGATCAGTATGGAGGAAATGGAAGAGATTGTGTGCTCAACCTTACGGAAAAACAATCTTACTGATGCCTATATTCGTCTCGTTGTCAGCCGAGGAGTAGGGGATTTGGGTTTGGATCCTCAAAAATGCGGCAAACCATCTATTATCTGTATTGCAGATCAAATTAAGATTTATCCCCAAGAAATGTATGAAAATGGCTTGGAGGTAAAAACAGTTGCTATTCGTCGTACTAATCCAGACTCCTTAAGTCCACGAGTGAAATCTCTTAACTACCTTAATAATATTATGGCTAAAATTGAGTGTTCTCAGGCTGGAGTGGAAGAAGCTATTATGCTTACTCAGGAAGGCTATGTAGTTGAGGGTACAGCTGATAATATCTTTATTCTTCGTCGTGGAGTACTATTAACACCTCCCTTGTCTGCAGGATGTTTGGAAGGAATTACTCGCAATGCCGTTATTGATTTAGCTAGAAAAGCAGGCATTGAGGTACGGGAAGAATATTTTAACCGTCATGATGTCTATAATGCTGATGAATGTTTCCTCACTGGTACTGCTGCCGAGCTTATTCCAGTGATTAAGGCTGATGGCAGAACTATTGGAACCGGTAAACCAGGTAAAGTCTTCAAGCAATTGCTAGAGGACTTCCGAGAGTTAACTAAAGTAGACGGTACCTTAATTAATAAGTAAGAGTTTATTAGTAAGGTATACTTAAGAAATTAATCAGTAAAGATATGGAAGGTAATTTTAATCAAAGGAATTTTAAACGAAAGAATCGTACCTAATATAAAGATTCGACTATAAATTTCTATCTCGTAAACGGAGGAAATAATTATGAAGAGCAATACTGTCAAACTGGGAGTGGATCGGGCTCCTCAACGATCTTTATTAAAAGCCTTAGGCCTCACTGACCGCGAACTAAGTAAACCCTTCATCGGTGTGGTAAATTCCTTTACGGAATTGGTACCTGGCCATATGCATTTACGACAGGTAGTAGATGCAGTGAAAGCTGGAATCCGGGATAATGGCGGTACTCCCTTTGAATTTTCAACGGTTGCTGTTTGTGATGGTATTGCCATGGGTCATGAAGGGATGCATTATTCTTTAGCCAGTCGGGAGTTAATCGCTGACTCTGTGGAAGTAATGGCTAGAGGTCATGCTTTGGATGCATTGGTCTTGATTCCTAGCTGCGATAAGGTCGTACCAGGAATGCTTATGGCGGCTATGCGCCTTAATTTACCAGCCATTGTGGTAAGTGGCGGACCTATGCTACCGGGTCGTTTTGAAGGAAGTAATGTAACTTTAAGTACGGTTTTTGAAGGTGTAGGACAAGTCCATGCTGGGAAAAAAGATGAAGCCTGGCTTCAAGAGTTGGAAGCTAATGCTTGTCCAACATGTGGTTCTTGTGCTGGTATGTTTACTGCCAATTCTATGAACTGTCTCACAGAGGCTTTAGGCATGGCCTTACCTGGAAATGGCACCATTCCTGCTGTTTACTCCCAAAGACTAATGTTAGCTAAAGAAACTGGCTACCAAATAATGGAACTCTATCGTCAGAATATCCGCCCTCGGGATATTGTAACTAAAGCCGCTCTCCAAAATGGTGTAGCCTTGGATATGGCTTTAGGCTGTTCTACTAACACCATTCTCCATTTACCTGCTATTGCCGGTGAAGGGGATTTGGAGTGGGAGCTTAGCCTAGTTAATGATATTAGCGAAAAAACACCGCAAATTTGTAAGCTTTCACCTGCTTCAGAAACACCTTTAGCAGCTTTACATGAGGCAGGAGGGGTAAGTGCAGTTCTTAAGGAATTATTGGATGCTAATTTGATTGATGGTACTTCCATGACAGTTTCCGGAGTAACTATGGCTGAAAGATTGAAAAATGCTAAGGTTTTAGACCATGAAATTATCCGTCCCCAAGACAATCCTTTTTCTCAAAGAGGAGGATTGCGGGTATTATTCGGTAATTTAGCACCTGAAGGGGCAGTTATTAAGCAAGGTGCTTTGGAAAGTCAGGACTTTGTCTTTGAAGGTTCTGCTAAGGTTTATGATGGGGAAGTCCCAGCGGCAGAAGCTATTCGTAATCAAGAGATTAAACCTGGGGATGTAGTGGTTATTCGCTATGAAGGTCCCAAAGGTGGCCCGGGTATGAGGGAAATGCTAGGACCAACTGCTACTTTAGCAGGAATGGGCTTAGATGCAGATGTTGCCCTTATAACTGACGGTCGCTTCTCTGGGGCTAGCCGGGGATTGTCCATTGGTCATGTTTCTCCAGAGGCAGCTCTAGGAGGAGATATCGCACTATTAAAAGATGGGGATAAGATCCGTATCGATATTGGAAAAGGACTTTTGGAGTGGGAAGTTACTCCAGAAGAAAAGGCTAAACGCCAAGAAGAATTGGCTGCCCAATCCTTAAAATCAGATAACTTTAATCCAGAATTACGCAAAGGTTATCTTGGTCGCTATAGCTACTTTGTTCAATCAGCATCTAAGGGAGCGGCTTTAAGGCATGTGAAGGAGGAATAAGTTTTGGCAAAGGAAAAAGAAAAAACCACATATTCTACCGGAGCAGCCCTTTTACTAGAATCCTTAGTAAATCAAGGTGTCGAAATTATTTTCGGGTATCCTGGTGGTGCGGTTTTGCCCATATATGATGCATTACTGAATACTTCCATCCGCCATGTATTACCTCGACATGAACAAACTGCCGTTCATGCAGCAGATGCCTATGCCCGGGTAAGTGGTGAGGTTGGAGTCTGTTTGGCCACTTCTGGCCCTGGTGCAACTAACTTAGTTACAGGGATTGCCACAGCCTATATGGACTCAGTTCCTATTGTGGTATTAACAGGACAAGTTCCCACAAGTCTTTTAGGAACTGATTCTTTCCAGGAAGTAGATATAGCAGGTATTACCTTACCTATTACAAAACACTCTTATATTGTGAAAGATCCCCGTGATATACCCCGGATAGTAAAGGAAGCATTTCATATAGCTAGCACTGGCCGTCCGGGACCCGTTCTCATTGATTTACCGAAAAATGTTTTGGCAGAAGAGAATGTAGTTCCTAAGCCAGCGGAACTGGATTTGCCCAGCTACAAATTTTTCACCAAGGGTAATGCTGGTCAAATAGAAGAAGCAGTTCGAGTTATTAAAGAGAGTGAACGGCCTGTACTCTATGCTGGAGGAGGGGTAATTACAGCTGAAGCCAGTGAGGTTTTGCAAGAAGTAGTGGAAATCACTAATATTCCTGTGGTAACCACCCTCATGGGAATAGGCAGTATGCCTTCTGATCATCCTAATGTCCTTGGGATGGTTGGAATGCACGGTACAGTAGCAGCTAACCATGCTGTCAATGACTGTGATCTACTGATAGCAGTAGGAGTTCGCTTTGATGACCGTGTGACAAGTGGATTAGGGCAACGTTTTGCTACTAATGCTAAGATTATTCACATAGATGTAGATCCAGCGGAAATAGGTAAAGTTGTTCGTGCTCATGTTCCTATCGTGGGAAGTGCTAAATTAGTTTTGGAAGAAATAAAAGAAAATCTAACTCCTCCAAAATGTGAGGAATGGTGGACAAGGATTCGTACTTGGATAGAGGAGAAGCCTCAGGAAGATCCTAATATTTTGACACCACAGGCTATTATTAAAGAACTAGGAAATATAGCTAAGGATGACGCTATTGTTACTACAGATGTGGGACAGCATCAAATGTGGGCAGCTCAAGGATATCCAGTAAAAAATCCTCGTCATTTTATTACTAGTGCTGGCTTGGGAACTATGGGCTTTGGCTTACCAGCAGCTATAGGTGCTCAGATTGCTGCTCCAGATAAGCAAGTTTTCCTTGTTACAGGAGATGGCTCTTTCCAAATGAGCATTCAGGAATTAGCCACTACTGTCCAATGCGATCTTCCAGTCAAGATCATCTTAATGAATAATGGGGTTTTGGGTATGGTACGCCAACTCCAAAAACTTTTCTTAGATGAACGTTATAGTCAGATTCAATTGAAAGATAACCCGGACTTTATAAAAGTAGCAGAAGCATACGGTATTAAAGGGATTCGTGTTACAGAAGTCTCCCAAATCCGTCAAGCCTTAGAGGATGCTATTAACCATCCCGGTCCGATACTTCTCGACTTCATTATTTCTGAGGATGAAGTAGTAACACCTATGGTTCCCCCTGGTAAAAAACTCACGGAAATGTTGGGGAGGTGAGATGCATGCAGCACACTTTGGTAGTCTTAGTAGAAAATAATCCTGGAGTACTAACTCGGGTAGCCGGACTTTTTGCCCGGCGAGCTTATAATATTAGCAGTCTCACCGTTTGCCAGACGGAAAACCCGGCCATTTCCCGCATGACCATTGTGGTTGATGGGGACGATACAGTTATCGAACAAGTTATGAAGCAGTTGCACAAACTCGTAGTGGTCCATAAAGTTTTGGATCTTACGGAAGAAACGGTAGTAGAGCGAGAGTTAGCCCTAGTCCGAGTTAAAGTAAAGTCAGATACTCGTTTGGAAATATTGCAAATTGTGGATGTCTTCCGGGGACGAGTAGTGGATATGGGCCGGACTAATCTTACTGTTGAACTTACTGGAGACGCGGAAAAAATCGATGCCTTTGTACGGACTATCCGTCCTTTTGGCCTGATGGAATTAGTTCGAACAGGTAAAATCGCTATGACTCGTCTAGATAGTTGAATTTAAGACAACCAATTTTTTTAGGAAACCAACTTTATATGACCCCATTAGGATATTCTTAGATAAATATATAATTTCAAAACAAGGAGTGTATAAATATGGCAAAAATGTACTATGATTCTGATGCAAGTCTGGACTTACTTCAAGGTAAAGTAATTGCAGTAATGGGATATGGTAGCCAAGGACATGCCCAAGCCTTGAATTTAAAAGACTCAGGGTTA
>JAAZLD010000452.1 GCA_012799495.1 Desulfitobacterium sp.
CTCGAAATATTGGAAGATCGTAGTTCGGCTAATACATAACACTTTTTCACATTAAGCCCATCAACTCCTCCGATAAGCTGAATAATATCAGAGGGTTTTAGCTTTAGAAGAGTATCCTCACTTAAGCCAGAAAAATGTTTTAGAGCCTCGTTCATAACTTCATGGGCCTCTACAATCTTTCCAGAATCTTTTAAGCCCATAATTTTAGTTATAAACACTGTGAATTGCCTAATGAGCCTCATAATGTAATCGTTTTGTAGCATTGGGGGTTCACCTTTCTTGTTCTCTTACTTCGGCATGGAGATATTATCTCATAAGTTAAATGTACAAGCTAGCATTGAACACTACAATTCAGAACATGGCCAAAGTTAACAAAGGCTTAAGGGGAAGATATCTTTCCCCTTAAGCCAAATTTATTTATTCCTCAACTTCTTGTTCTCTTTAGTAATAAATATAAGAAAAAAGGAACTCCAATTGCTGCTGTTATAATTCCTACAGGAATTTCCGCTGGTGCCAGAATAGTTCGAGCTAAAGTATCAGAAGCCAGGAGAATTATAGCACCCATTAGACAGGAGCAAGGAATTAAGAAACGGTTATCACTACCAATGAGCATACGGCTAATATGAGGTGCTACTAACCCAATAAAACCAATAACCCCTGTGAAAGCAACAGTTGCTGAGGCTCCAAGTGCGGAAACGATTAAAGTAGTCAACCGTAAACGTCGTAAGTTAATTCCAAGATTTGTAGCTACTTCTTCCCCAGCAGCTAAAGCATTCATATCCCAGGCAAAAAACATAAGTATAATCATGCAACTAATAACCAGCGGAGCTAATAATCCAACTTGTTCCCAGGTAGCTCCCCATAAGCCACCCATTAGCCATATAACCAAATCTCTTAAAGCATCATGGGGTGCAATGTATTTTAAAGCGGAAACTCCTGCTGAAAAAAGATAACCTAGTGCAACTCCAGCAAGAATTAGTGTTTCAGGAGCAGTACCTCGCCAACGAGCAATACCGTATACCATCATTATAGTCAAAAAGCCAAACAAAAAGGCACTAGCAGGCAGGAGATAGACACCAATAATTTTGAAACTACTACTTAATACTGTATTACCAAAAACAATTGCTAAGGCAGCCCCAAAAGATGCTCCTCCGGACATGCCCAGAGTATAAGGACTGACGAGAGGGTTTCTTAAAATTCCTTGCATTACCGCACCAGCTCCAGCAAGGCTGATACCAGTAATTATTGCTAGAAGTACTCGGGGAAGGCGTAATTGAATAACCACTTTTTCCACTAAGTCGTCTGGGGCAAGAATACTGTTTGGAAAAAGAGAAGAACCTAGTAATCTTAAAACGTCCTTAATCCCTACCGATGAAGCTCCTTGGACAGTAGATAGTAAAGCTAACCCTATGAGGACTAGCGAAAGAACCAGTAGCATAGACAGTTTTTTAACCACTGCACCCTTATAAAGCTTTTTAATGTCTTCCATTTTCACCAACCTAAATCATGTTTTTTGCTTACCTTAGAATATTTCTCTTTATCTAAGGGAGCTAAAGGTACCATGAGGGGCCCACTGGAACTTTTAATAATCTTTGCCCGTACATCATAAACCGCTTTTATATTTTCTTCAGTTAGAACTTCTTCTGGAGATCCAGCAGCATAGACCATACCTTTTTTTAGCATCACTAAGAGATGAGAAAATCTAGCAGCTAAGTTTAAATCATGCAAGACCATAATAACATGACGTCTTTCACGATGAGCTAAATACTGAACTAAAGACAACACTTCTAATTGATGCTTTATATCTAAGCTACTTGTTGGTTCATCGAAGAGAAATACATTAGGTTCTTGAGCCAATGCTCTAGCAATAAAGACCCTTTGCTTTTGTCCTCCACTTAGCTCGTCAATTGGCCGA
>JAAZLD010000453.1 GCA_012799495.1 Desulfitobacterium sp.
ATTAGTGCTTGCGATGGTAAAGTAGAAAAGCTGGGATGGAATCGTTTGGGTGGTGAAAGAGTAGGTATTAGGGGAGAGGATGGTAATTATTATTACTATGCTCATCTGAAAATAATTAACCCGAATTTGGAAGTAGGGCAGAAGATAAAAAAAGGTGATTTTCTAGGCACCTTGGGGCGTACTGGGGATGCTATAACCACACCTGATCATCTCCATTTTGGTATTCAATTACCCAATGAACAATGGGTAAATCCATATCCCTTTGTTTATGTATGGGAAAGGAGCTCTTATAATCCTTTAAAACAAGGAAATAGCTAATAATGCTTCCTTAAGAACCTTGCTCTAAAAAGGAAAATTACTTATGATATAATAACAGGTTCTAATAATACTCATCTATATAAAAATAATAAGAATCTTGGATAGAGGAAGAATTATGAGCAAAAACTTAAAGAGGATTAGCAAATTATTATTAATACCGATACTTAGCTTAGGAATCATATCTTTGAACTCTGAAGTGCCGATATTAAAAACAGCACTTCCTTTTTACGAAAGTATTGTTCAGGAAGTCTTGGCAGATGAAACTAAGGGAGAATCGCAAACTCAGACTCAGATCCAATCTCAAGCAAAGACAGAGCCCCCGTCCCAATCACAACAAGAAAGTTCTTCAGATATAATTATACCGCCGACAGATTCAAGTTATCTCATGGTCAATTTGGAAACAGGGGATACTATTCTAACAAAAAATGCTGATTTAAAAAGAGCTCCAGCAAGTACCTTAAAGCTACTTACTGGACTCCTCGTCATTGATAAATTATCTCCGGAGCAGGAAATTACAGTAGGGGATGAAGTCAATATTTCTGGCTCTTCTTTAGGTCTTTTACCAGGAGATCGAATTAAGGTTAAAGATTTACTAACTGCAACCTTCGTTTTAAGTGCAAATGATGCAGCTAATGCTTTAGCTGTAGCAGCCTATGGAACCATGGATAATTTCCTGGAAAATATGAATCAATACGCTAAAGAAATTGGCTGTACTGATTCCCAATTCAAAACTGCCAGTGGGATGCCTGCAGAAGGTCAATATATTACAGCCCAGGATTTAGCCCTAATTGCCCGAGAGTTTATCAAAAATGAGAAGCTCATGGAATATGTAAATATGAAAGAGGCCACTGTACAGTGGACCCAAAGTAAAGGTTGGTTGCAGATCCGGAAATTAACCAATACCAACATGCTATTGGATATCTATCCTGGTGATATAGGCTTGAAAACAGGGACGACAACTGAGGCAGGACAATGCCTTGTAACACTTGTCACAAGGGAGGATGGAGACTTGTTATTGGTTTTACTCGGTAGTGAGCAACGATATACCGATACAGTAGAACTATTAGACAAAGGGATGTCAAGAATACGCAGTCACTCAGCCTTAAAAAATATTATTATAAGCCCTGAATCCTTATATACTTATCCAGGATATTATGTTCAATAATAACGCACTAAACATCTTAATAGTTAGTTCAAATTTCAAATTATTAAAAATAGAGGAAAACCAAAGGCAATGTTTAAAGTAATATAGATACGGATAAAATCCTAGGGATGAGAAGACTAATACCAATTTTTTTACCAAAATATTAAATGGAGAGAAATAAATGAGAAAATACGGTGAATCTTGCGTTTTAGAAGAACGTCTATGTACCGAATGTGGTGAATGTGATACTTGCGAATTAAACAGTTCAAAAATATGCGATAGTTGTTGTGAGTGCCTAGAAACAAGCTCTGATTATCTAGAAATTCAAATAGATGATATTTTAATAAATACCGAAGGTGAAAATTAATAGATTAGCAAAATACGCTTGAAGCTCAGTAGGGTAGATTTTCGATTGCTATTTTGTAAACGGGATTCGAAACTCAATTTAGGGGATAAGGATCCCGTTTATAATTTCAAACTTTTTGGGTCCTATAATCAATATTATGTAAAGTAGCCCTGTGGAATATAAGGGCCTAGCCGTACCTTTATTGACTAAGCCTTAATTTGTAAGTTTTTTAGTCTGTTTTAGTCTATGTTCTTAGTTTATATTAGGTATGCCTTATCTAATAATTCTTCCTAATATATTGTTCGTAATACTCGCTATCTTTATAGTTTCCTAAAAAGTAAAATAGAGTTTCGGCATCGGAATACTCTTTGTTCCGATAATGGCTCTATTGCTTGTTGGTATAAACCCTCCTGGGCTATTTCCAGATGGGCTGGGCTATCTTTATAGCCTCGCAAATCTTTAAATAATTCCATTGCTGAATAATAATTTTCATTGGCTAA
>JAAZLD010000454.1 GCA_012799495.1 Desulfitobacterium sp.
AGTGTGCCATTTGACCTGTCCCCGTGGCTCGCTAGCCTAGTTTGTGGGCTGCGTCGTAGGCAGCTTTTACTGCATCTAAGACTTTGGCAGGTTTTGTGGCATCGCCGATGATCTGTAATTTTACTTGGGAGGGGAGTTTGTCTTTTAGCTCATTATATAGTTCTTGATTAGCTTGAGAACCGATGGCGCAGACTACTGTGTCTCCCTTGATCATTACTTCCCCTTCAGGCCCTTCTGCCAGGACTCCATCTTTGCGAACTTCTTTGACCTTTGTATGGGTATGGATTTTTACTCCATAGCGCTTTAGATCTGCTAGCATAGACCAACGAGTACTCGGTCCCAAATCCCGACCTACTCCTTTATCCATTTCCACAATACTAACTTGCTTACGACCACGGAAGAGAAGTTTAGTTAGCATTTCTTGATCTTCTGCTTGGTTCACTAATAAGAACTTCAGAACTTCACCATCGATAGTTCCTTGACTTGCCAAGTAAATAGCAGTCTCGACTCCCACGGAACCTCCACCTACAATTACCACATTATTCTCAGTTTCAAGGCCGGCAAGAACATCCCAAGCCTGGGTCAAAGTAGCTCCATCTTCTAAGGGGAAAGGAGGACACATTGGGTCTGCCCCTGTTGCAATCACTACTTGGGTATACCCTTCTTTATTCACAGCTTCCTGGATATTTGCTAGACCCCCCTCACGCTCTGTAAGGATTTTCACCCCTTGTTTCTCACAAGATTGGACTAAGTACTTAGTAAATCCGTGGAAGTCCTGGCGACCTGGGGGAGTTGCTGCAAGGTTTAGCTGTCCACCTAATTCAGGGGATTTTTCCCAAATGGTAACCTGATGTCCTGCCTTGCTAGCTACCCGAGCAAACTCTAAGCCAGCTACCCCAGCTCCCACCACCAGAATTTTCTCAGCAACTTTTTCCTCACTAGTGGCAGCAGATTCTTTTTCTGCTACATTATTGACCCCAGCCGCAAATTCACTAACTCCCAGCTTGGCTTCTCGGCCAGCTTTCGCATTGACCAGACATTCAACTGGCAAGCCTTTAAACACATGATCCAAACAACCCTGGTTACAAGCCACACAAGGGCGAATTGGTTCATCTATTTTACCTTCAGCCTTTAAGGGGAAGAAAGGATCAGCCAAAATTCCCCGGCCGATGCATACTAGATCTCCATCACCAGAGGAAAGGATATCTTCCGCAAGTTCAGGGTTATTGATCCGGTTGGAGGCAAAGACAGGCACATCTACTACTTCTTTAATACCCCGGGCTAAATAACGAAAAGTCCCAGCTGGTACATTCATAGTAATCTGGGGTACAACTGTTTCATGCCAGCCCCCGGTGACATTGATAGCATCCACTCCAGCTTCTACTAAAGCTTTAGCCACCAGTTTTGCTTCCTTATTGGTATGGCCACCTGGAACAAAGTCATTACCGGCAATCCGGGCAATAAAGGTGAAATCCGGTCCTACCTTTTCCCGAATAGCTTTTACTATTTCCAAAGCAAAGCGGAGGCGATTTTCTAATTCTCCTCCATATTCATCAGTCCGTTTATTAGTAACAGGGGAAAGGAACTCTGAAATCAAATACCCTGTTCCCGCTAATATTTCCACACCGTCAAAACCAGCTTCTTGAGCTCGCCCTGCAGCATCTGCAAACCTTTGGACCATTTCCTTAATCTCATCTTTAGTTAACTCATGAGGAACCTCTTTAGTCAGACGGGAAGGGATGGGGGAAGGAGCCACAGGTTGATGACCTGTAATAAAGGAAGAAGCATAATTACCTGCTTGATAAAGTTGAGGGATAATTTTTGCTCCCTCATTATGTACAGCATCCACAAGCTTTTTAAGCCCTGGGATAAAGCGATCCTCATCAAGTTGGATCATCCCTAAGGTATTTCCTACCTTATCGATTCCACAGCCTCCCACAATGATCAACCCAGCACCACCCCGGGCACGAACACGGTAGAATTCTACCAGATCATCAGTTACCTCCCCAGTAGGACAGTAATTCAAATGCATAGCAGGAACCACAATCCTATTCTTTAATTCCATTTTACCGATGGTAATAGGGGTAAAAAGTAAACTAGTTTCCATATTTACACCTCCAGAAATGAATGACAATTCATTACCAAACAGCATAACACGAAATTAAATTAAGGGGAATGATTTTCACGGAATTATCAGACTATTTTAATTTTTTCAAAAAAATTTTCAAAAAGGTATTCCGTTTTCGTGGACAATTTGTTAAGATAGATATAAAAATGAATGAGTATTCATTCAGCATGGGAGAAAGGGGAAACGAGATGAACATTTTAGTTTGTCTGAAACAAACATTTGACACCGAAGCTAAGATTGTTATTGATGCTCAGGGTCAGATTGACTCTAATGGAGTCAACCTCATCATGAATCCCTATG
>JAAZLD010000455.1 GCA_012799495.1 Desulfitobacterium sp.
CCAAAAAATGCAAACCAGGAGATATTATTATGTCAGTAAGAGCTCCAGTAGGTAAAATAGCAAGATCTATACATTCAGCTTGTATTGGTAGAGGCGTGTGCTCAATTGACTCAGAAAATAATAAATACTTGTACTATTACTTAGCTAACAATGAAAAAGTATGGACTAAATACTCTCAAGGCAGCACTTTTGAATCAGTCAATAGCAATGATATTAAGAATTTCAGGGTATTTAAGCCAAAATCTTCTCATGAACAAAAAGCCATAGCCCAAGTCCTCTCCACTGCCGACAAAGAAATTGACTTACTCAGTCAAGAACTTGAACAGTTAAAACTCCAGAAAAAAGGTCTAATGCAATTACTTTTAACAGGAATCATCAGAGTGACGACTTAAGGATGTGAAGTTATGACTAAAGCATATTTTTATAACGAAGAAAATATCAGTCAAAAACCGGCTATCGAAGTCTTAATTAACCTGGGATATCAATACATACCTCCAGAAAAAGCAGAGATAATGCGAGGTAATCTTTATAATGTACTTCTTACTGATATCCTCAAGGAAAAACTAATTGAACTTAATGAATACGAGTACAAAGGCAATTCCTATAAATTCAGTGAAAAGAACATCGAACAAGCTATTAAAGATTTGGATGAGCCTTTAACAGACGGACTAGTTCGCACTAATGAAAAAATCTACGATACCTTAATGCTTGGTAGGAGCTATGAAGAAAGTCTCCCTGATGGTTCCAGGAAGTCTTTCACCTTAAGGTATATTGATTGGGATGAGCCCTCTAATAATGTCTTTCATATAGTAGAAGAGTTTTCAGTAGAAAGAGAAGACGGCCAAGGAAATATCAGACCAGATATAGTTCTTTTCGTCAACGGTATCCCCTTTGGAGTTATCGAATGTAAAAGAGCTTCAGTAGATATACGCCAAGGTATTGAGCAAATGCTACGTAACCAAGGAAAAGACTATGCTCCACATCTATTTAAATACACTCAAATCCTAATGGCCACTAACCCAAACGAAACTAAATACGCCACATGTTATACACCAAGAAGATTTTGGGCTGTATGGAAGGAAGAATATGAAGATTGGCTCCAGGCCCAGCTAAGTAATTCAGTTTTTCATAGATTACCTACTATTCAGGATAAAAATATAATATCTCTATTCCATCCTGAAAGGCTCATGGAAATCACCAAGTATTTCATCTTATTTGATAATAAGGTAAAAAAGATAGCTAGATATCAACAATTCTTTGCGGTCAAAGAAATTGCCAAGGCTATCGAGGAAAGAGATGAAAAGGGTAATAGAAAATCAGGCGTTATTTGGCATACCCAAGGAAGCGGTAAGTCCTTAACCATGGTTATGTTTTCTAAGTATGTTCTATCTGAACTAACAGATCATAACCCGAAGGTCATTGTAGTTACAGATAGGGTGAATCTCGATAAACAAATATACCAAACTTTTAACCATACAAGACTCAATGCCAATCGTGCTACATCTGGAAAGCATCTTGTAGAACTTATTAATGATAATAAAGCGGATGTAGTTACTACTTTAGTTCACAAATTCGATACTGCTGTAAAAAGACAAAAACCAATTCTATCTAAAGAAATATTTGTTTTAGTAGATGAGTCCCACCGGACTCAATACGGGGAACTAAATATTAAGATGAAGCAAATATTCCCCAATGCATGTTACTTAGGATTTACTGGCACTCCCCTAATGAAAAAAGAGAAAAACACCATGATCCAATTTGGTGAACTTATTCATACCTATACCATAGCTGACGGAGTACAAGATAAAGCAATAGTTCCACTTTTATATGAAGGAAAAATGGTGGAGCAAACAGTTAATCGAAAAGCTATCGATAAAAGACTTGAAATGATAACGAAGGACTTAAATAAGAAGCAAAAAGAAGAAGTTAAGAAAAAATGGAGTAAATTTGAAAGAATTGCTTCTTCAGATCAGAGGATAGCTTTTATAGCCTATGATATCAATCGTCATTTTGTCGACAACTATAAGACCCAAGGTTCTCAGTTTAAAGCCATGCTTGCAACTAATAGTAAGATAGAAGCCATAAGATATTTGCAACATTTTGAAGAAGCTGGAGACTTAAATGCAGCTGTTGTAATATCCTCACCGGACCAAAGGGAGGGGTATGATGCTGTTGACGAAGAATCTAAAGATATGGTCAAGAAATTCTGGGACAAGATGATGGACAGATATGGAAATGAAGAAAACTATGAAGAAACGATTAAGAATGAATTTGTCTATGGAGATGATTTAGACTTACTCATTGTTGTAGATAAGCTATTGACCGGGTTTGATGCCCCGAAAGCTACCATTATGTATATTGATAAACCTATGAAAGAGCACACCTTACTCCAGGCAATTGCTAGAGTGAATAGACTTTCCGAAGGTAAAGATTATGGAATCATCATTGATTACCGAGGGCTACTGGAAAAACTAGACGAAGCCATGGAAATGTATTCAGGAGCGGGCCTTGAGAACTTTGACCCTGAGGATTTAAAAGGAGCTTTATATGATGTAATAAGTATCATAGGCTCCTTAAGACAATACTACACTGATCTGATAAACATATTTATACCAGTAAAAAACAAACAAGATGTTGAAGAGTATCATGCTCTATTAGAAGATGGAGAGTTGAGAAAGAAGTTTTACGAGACACTGAGCAATTTCAGTCGACATTTGAAATTAGCTTTAGAATCTGAAAGAGTCTATAACTCTTTAAGTCAAGAGGAAATAAATAAATATAAGAATGACTTCAGGTTTTATCAAGAATTAAGAAAAAGTGCAAAGATCAGACATTCGGAAACTATAGACCATAAAGAATACGAAGGAAAAATGCAAAAGTTAATGGATAATTATATTGCAGCCGAAGATGTAATACGAATCACTAACCCTGTGGACATTCTAGACAAAAAAGGGTTCGAAGAAGAGTTAGACAGATTAGGTTCACCAAGAGCAAAAGCCGATGCAATAAGGACTAGATTGACTAAAAGTATTAGCATGAAATGGGATGAAAATCCCGCCTATTATAAAAAATTCTCCGAAAGAATTGAAGAAACATTACAGGCTTATAAGGAGAAAAGAATCAGCGAAAAAGAATACTTTGAAAAGATGGATGATCTGAAGAAAAACTATCAAGAAGGTTCTTCTGGTATCGAGTACCCCGCAAGTATTAAATATAAGCCTAATGCTCAAGCTTTTTATGGGGTAACCACTGATGTATTTAAAGAAGCAGGTGGAATTTATAGTACTGATGGCGAAAAGAAAAAAATTAGTGATGAAGAAATAGCTGAATTGTCAATCCAAATCGAAACTATTGTAGAAAAGTATACGAAGGTAGATTGGCATGATAATCCAGATGTTCATAAGAAAATAGAACAAGAAGTTGATGATTTATTATTTGAGTTCGCTGAAGCAAACCAGATAGACATGGATTTAGAACATATCGATAAGCTTTTAAAAGAAATAAAAACTGTGGCCTTACGAAGGTATTAAAGGTGAGAACATGGCAAAATACATGGTAAATTACGGAGATAAAGAAATCCATTTCGATTTAGAAAGAAAAAATGTTAAAAACATCAATCTAAATATAAGGCCAGATATGAGTATTGCAGTATCAGCAAACGAAAAAGTACCTTTAGAGTGTATAAAGGAGTTTGTAAAAGAACAAGGCCCCTGGATATTAAAAAACATCAAATACTTTGAGAAGTTCGAACCCGTAAGAAAACCTGCAAAAGAGTATGTAAGTGGAGAATCCTTCAAATATCTAGGAAGACAATATCGCTTGCAGGTAAGGGAATCAGAAGAAGAAAATGTGAAATACTTCAGGGGCTACATCTATCTCTATGTTAAAGATACCAGGGATTATAAAAAGAAAGAAAAGCTATTTAATATGTGGTTGAATGAAAAAGCTATCTTACACTTTAATGACTCCTTAGAGCGAATGTTTGAATCAATTAAGAGCTACAATATCCCTAAGCCGAAGATTAAGATCAGAGAAATGAAGGCAAGATGGGGGTCTTGCCATAGAAAAGACAAGATTTTACTCCTCAACTCAGAATTAATCAAAGCACCAAAACACTGCATAGATTATGTGGTTCTTCACGAGCTAATCCACTTTAAATACAAAAATCACGACACTAAATTTTATACTTTCCTTACTTCCTTGATGCCCGACTGGGAAAGACGAAAGAAAATCCTCGATGAAGAGGTCGTCAAGGATTTGTAGATGGGTATTTTCGGGGAGTGGCTAGACCCTATTTTCACTAACGGGTAATAGATACTTCCGGAACTTATATTGACTTCTTAGGATTATATAGATAGGTTGCCTGTTGGATAGATCCCAGAGATAGGAGGTAATTATGCAATACTTTGTCAAATTGCTTTTATTAAAGTCAAATACTCCTACCTTACTTTTCGGTTATTGTGCTCCTACTGAACAACCACCTTATGCCTGGAAGAAAAAACTATTTGATAAGAAACTCCCTATAATACAATATACAGCTATATTAGACAAACAGGAAAAAAATAGACTTTTGGATATTCTAAACAATAGGTCTCTTCTTAAAATTGATGAAGATGAGCTGGTTCTTAACCTAGAATCTCGCCCTTCCGTTTTTTCAGACATATCAGGGTTAGTAAGAAATAAGCCTGTGTCAGAATTCCATAAAATAGACGAGTACTGGAACCTAGATAAGGCATTCCTAATGGAGGAGATCGAAAAATCATTTCCGTCGTGCAATGGGCGGGAGTTGAGAGATAATATTCAACGATTTTTTGAAGTTCTAAAAAGAGAGTGTGGGATTGATTTTTCTCAAGAAGGTGGAAGACTGGGAAATTTCGAATACTACACGCCGGGTAAGTATATGAATTCCTTTGAAGTAAAGGGAGATATTAAATCAATTATTATTCAGAAAAAGCACCCTATTTCGGAAAAACTCATTGTGAATTGTGCAGCAGAAAATGAGGGGCGTTGGATAAGCAATGAAGTAAAAGACTTTTCTCCAGACATAGATGAGCTGGTTTTTTCTGCAAATGAACCTATGACACATTACAAAATTAAGATCTGGGAAAAAGATAGCGGTGCATTGGTTTACGCCTCTGAAAATGTTTATATGATGGAAGTCCACTTGAATATAGGAATGGTTACTAGCCAGAAAGTAATTCAAGATCCCTGGACCGAAAAACTGCAGCAAAATGCCTCCAGGCATAAGGAGGATATTGATAAAATCAAAAATGTCACAGTTGTTTCCAGACATCATGGAGGCCATGTGAACAGTGGACAGCATGTGCCATGGCGTCAAGCCAAAAAAGACGGGGAAAAGCTATGTGCATTATATAAAAAAGTGAGGACCAAGGGGGCATTTGTCCCTAAAACAGCAGATCGGAAAGGAGAAATTGATAGTTTTCAGAAAGTACGTGAATACATTGAAGCAGGGGGAGTCAAACAGGTTGTGTTGTCAGATCCTTACTTTTCTGTAAAATCTGCTGCTAAACTTTTAGGGCGTATATCAACAACCAACGTAGAACTCAATGTGATAACAGCCCTTTCTACTCTAGACCCGGACACAGGCGAAAAAAACGCTGAGACAAAAGAACAGTGCAAAGCTTTTATTGAACAAAATAGAAATCTTCTGCACTCAAACTTAACAATTCTAAATGTATTAAGGGGAAAAAAGCAGGGGTTTCACGATCGGTGTTTGATCCGTTATTTTGATGATGGGCATATTGATGGTTTTTTATTGAGTAATTCACTGAATTCTGCAGGACAATTTTTTCCGTATATTATAGCCCCCCTTGAATCTGAAGTATGTTTGGAAGTCGCAGATTACCTCCAAAAGTTGACGGATATAACATACCAAAATACTCTTCCAGAAGATGAGCGGGTCCAGATTGAGACATTATGTAGTCCAGTAACTAATCGTGAAAATACAGAATTAGGACAGGAATATGCCTTGCCTCAATTACTAACAGGTGAAAGTAGTATTGAAGATGCTATTCGCAGGTGTGTAAATCTAAACTATTTTACAGATGATAGTATTTCAAAGAATTTTACTGTGCTTCCAGAAGCATTGCCTGAAATTATTTCAGTGATATTTCAGGATTGGAATTCGAACCCTGAAACAAAATTAAAAGCATTGGGCGAAGCTTTTTACCACACTTATTCACATGTTATTGATGAAGGAAAAAACATTATCCAAACCATCCCTGACGCAATTTGCAGTTTTTCCAAAACAATATCGCAACTTGCGAAAGATGTGGAAGAACGGCAAAAGCATGGACAGATGCCAATTTATAGTCAGCAATTTATCTATTGGGCTGTTATGAACGGAAGTGCAGAGCCTAGATCGGTCTCATACTGGGTTAAACATCCGGGGCTTGTGTACTACGCAGGAGAAGGATATTGGTCAAGTCTTTATAATTTGTTCTTGTTGCTCACTCCTGAAGAATTTATGCATACTCTAGAAAGTGTTAAATCACCACTAATGCTATCCATCTTGATTGAGGATATAGCATTACGGGACTATGACAAAGACTTATACGAATTGCTCTTAAAGTCAAAATGGAATTGGATGCATGACTTAGGTGCTGAATGGGTATGGAGAAACTACGAAAGTAATAATTTAGATATTAATGATGTCCTTGATTCAATTGAGCCTCATATGCAGCTTAAGCAAAGTGCATACCTCTTATCAAAGGCTGCGTTTCATGCTCGTATGCAACAGGCAAATACTTCGGAAGGCGAAAAAGAGTGGAACCTGTGCAGCCAGTTAATTGAACGTATAGTGAGACTATGTAATGAGACCGATATACCAAGGGATGAACAAATCACAGCACTTAACAAAGTTAAAGAGTTAGAAAAAAACAGCAATGCTTGGCTCATCCTTTCCATTGCTCAGAGTATAAAAGACGAAAGTGTTCGTAATGATCAGCTAGATAGAATCATAAATCCTTATTTCAATTCGGATCATTCATTGCCATGTAATTTAAAAAAAGATGGACAATATATTGAATTCGTTGTTAAAGCTGCAGAGCTAAGGTATAAAGATACATTTGAAAAGCGTATTAGTAAACTATTGCATTGGCATGCTCTCTCTGATTGGAAGGAGCCATACCTGCGTGATAGGGATTATGATCGCTGGAGTAGTTCAGAAAAGATTGTTGGATGGGATGCGGAATTTTTAAAGACTTATCAAAATTTGGGTTATGAATTAGGCGGGAAATTAAAGAGGTATTTAGATCAAGTAAAAGATTCTTCAGACAAGTAAAAAAATATCAGTCTACACATAAATAATGTTTTAAGAAAAGATAGAATAGGAAACCCACTTAGATAGAACAATCTACCTAAGTGGGTTTTTCGGCCTACTGTCTAAAGTCAAGTAATGGGTATTAGATCAATGGTTAAAAGATTCGCGAATGGGGCTTTTTTGGAATATGGCCCTGGTAGTTTCGATGATTGGTGCGTATATTTAACTTCGCCTACGGGAGAATGTCGCCCACCATTAGATACTTATTACTTTCAAACTATTATTGACATTGCAGAAAAATATGAACTGAGCGTGTTAATTGTTTTTTACGTATATTTATTGGTATAATAATATAAGAATTCATGGTTCTTTAGGTTATCTAACGCCAGTGGAATATAGAGGGTTAAACACTTTGAAATCAGCTGGATAAG
>JAAZLD010000456.1 GCA_012799495.1 Desulfitobacterium sp.
GTGGGGTTATTGATATATTTCAGGACTAGGCCATTTTGCTGAACAGCCAGTAATTTGACTTCATCAGGAGGGTTTTCAAGATGAGCTAGGGCATTAGGGTTTGTTTTGATTATTGCCATGAGTTTTGATAATTCCATGAGATCACTTTCCTTTCCCAACATACAATTATACTACTGGATGAAAAAAGGATCTAGGAAGGAAACTTTAACAAGAACTTTACTTAGTGAGAATAATGCTTTGTGATCTAAGTCAGAGTTTCATTGCTAAACACCTGTATAATGGGAATAAAACATCTAAACATCGGGGTGGACTTATGGACTTCATCGTTGCACTTTCTCCGATTTTACTAATTTTAGGGATTTTGTTTTTTCTCCGGAAAACTACCCTTCAAGCAGGGGTCTATACTTATATTTATACTCTTTTCTTGGTTTTTCTTTTTCCTAACTTTAAACTAAAGGGTGGGGAGGCTTTGCTGGCTACTTATCATGGCTTCCTTATCGCCTTTATTGCTGCTTATGTTCTCTTTTTTGGGATCCTCCTTTTTAACCTTATGAATAGTGTAGGGGCTATTGAGAAAATCGCCCATAGTATAGCCAAGGCCACCGATGATGGAATTGTGCAAGTATTGATCTTAGGGGTAGGGTTATCTCCTTTAATCGAGTCCACTAGCGGCTTTGGCGTTGCTGTCATGATGGTAACACCAATTTTTATTGCTTTAGGGTATCCGGTTTTTAAGGGGATTTTGTTAGGACTAATAAGTTTGATGGCTATTCCCTGGGGAGCCATGAGTATAGGAACTATCATCGGGGCTGAAATGGGTGGAGTGGATCTGCTGAATTTAGGATTGGGAACAGCTTTCTTAAGTGTACTACCTATTGCCTTTTTTATCTTATCTTCTATTTATATTGCTGGAGGTTGGGAGGGGCTGAAAAGGAGGTTCCCTTTAGGGATTCTTTTCTCCTTAAGTTTTACAACCTCTTTGATTATTTTTAATTACCTTGGTGCAGTGGAATTAGCAGGAGTACTTAGTGGCTTGGTAGTGCTGGGCTTAGGTTTCCTACTTATTAAATCAAATAGTGTAGTATCTTCTGCCAAGGGATCACACCCTGCAGATGAAGAACTTACTATAGACGAAGCACCTACTACAGGAACCTCCTCCACCAAGGTAACAGCACCTTCACTTTTCAGGATTTTTAGCCCCTATCTTCTTCTAACTGCTATGATCTTAGTTACCCGCCTACTTCCTCCAGTGAAGAACTATTTAGAAAATAATTTCATTCTGGAAGTCCCTAGATTTTCTTATTCCTTAGCCCTCCTTTATTCGCCAGGATTCTGGCTCTTCCTGACTTGTCTTTGGACCATATTCTTATTTAAGATCAAAAAGGATGACCTTAAGGAAGCACTAAGAAAGAGTATTAAGCAGTGGATTCCCTTTACAGTTGTAACAACAGCCTTTGTCAGTATTTCTGAAGTTATGTCTACAGCAGGAATGATAGAGGTAGTCGCGGGGACAATGGCTAGTTCCTTAGGTAGTGCTTTCTTGATGATTTCCCCTTTGATTGGAGCTTTAGGGGGATTCCTCACAGGGAGCAATGCCAGTTCCAATGCTATGTTAATTAAGCTTCAGACCCAAACAGCCTTCCAAGTAGGGGCTTCCCCTGAGTTAGCTAGTATAGTCCAAAATACTAGTTCATCTCACACAACCATGGCTAGTCCAGCTAGGGTGGCTTTAGGAGCTTCACTATATGGAGTCGGTGATCAGGAAAATGCCTTGCTCCGGCGGATATTATTATTTGCCGGGGGAGGGGTAGGCTTAGTGATTTTATCTCTCCTTATTTGGTACTAGAAAAGATGTATACCTAATGCAAATCCCAATTTAATTGACAGGATTGTTAAGAAATTGATACAATTACTATCAAAATTAA
>JAAZLD010000457.1 GCA_012799495.1 Desulfitobacterium sp.
CTGAGCGAGATCGGGATAAGATTATCCGCTGTGTTTTTGATATTCAAAGAGACTTGCGCAAGAAGGGATTGATCTAATAATGGAAATCAATCGTCTCCAACTAGATGCTTTGCGAGAAATAGGTAATATCGGCTCAGGACATGCGGCAACAGCTCTTTCTACCATGCTAAATCGCCGGATCGAGATGTCTGTGCCTGAAATCAAAGCTATTCCTTTTCAAGAAGCTGCGTCAGTTATGGGAGAGTTGGATATTCCTCAAGCAGTGATTTATGTAAAAGTAGAGGGTGAGGCACCAGGGAAAGCGGTGTTTTTTATACCTTTGGAAAGTGCCCAAATCCTTGTACAGGCTCTTTTTAATTCCGATGAAAATTATAATCTTTTTGAGAATGAAATGGCCCAATCTGCACTAATGGAAATGGGTAATATTATGGTCAGTTCCTTCATAATTGCTTTAACGGAGTTTTCGAAAGTACCTTTAGCCCCATCGGTACCTGCTCTAGCAGTAGATATGGTAGGAGCGATTTTTGATGCAATAATTTTAGAAGATGGGGTATTGGAAGATACGGTTATTTTTATCAATACTCACCTGACTGGAATTCCTAAGATTGAAGGTAAATTTGTCTTTTTGCCTGATGAGGGCTCGCTAACTAAATTATTGGGAGCATTGGGAGTATGAACAATGTAATTAGTGTAGGGATGGCCGATTTGAAGGTTGCGAAATCCCCCAATATTTTAATGACTGCTGGGTTAGGGTCTTGTATAGGTATTTGTATTCATGATCCTTTTCGGAAGGTTGGCGGTATGGCCCATATTATGTTGCCGAATTCCAATGGTAATGATAGTAACCCTGCCAAATATGCTGATACAGCAGTAGAATTATTGATCAAAGAAATCATAAATCTAGGTGGGTCGAAAACTCGTTTACGAGCAAAAATAGCTGGTGGAGCGCAAATGTTCTCCTTTGCCGGCAAGCCCCCTGTCCTCAAAATCGGTGATCGTAATGCTGAGGCTGTAGTTGCAGAATTAAAACGTTTAGGAATTCCCCTCTTAGTTTCTGATGTAGGTGGTAGCTTTGGACGCACCATCCACTTTGATGTGGGTTCGGGAGCTCTAAAAGTCCGAACCATTAATCATGGTGAGAAGGTGATTTAATTGTTGGAAACATTAAAGCTTTGGGCTTGGCGTTTTGCTATATTTGTCTCTGTATTGATGGCTGTTGTGAGTTTTTACGCAGGTGAGGGTTTTCTAAGGATTGTCATTAGTGGGATTCTTGGTTTTGTCATTATTTATGGGCTATCTTATGGAAGCATCCTCCTCTTTGAAAAAACCAGTGTAGATAATAGCGAACTAGGAGATGTAGGAGTACTTTTAGATGTTGCAGTAGGTCAAGATGATGAACTTCTTGATGAGTTGGAACAACAGGATGAAGGAAATACATCGACAGAGACTGGAGTAACGGCTGAAATAGAGGAGCAAAGGGAGGAAGTAGGAGTACAAAGTGAAGCTGAGACCCAAGGACTCGAGGGCTCAGGTGTTCAGAATCAAAGAGCAAATGGTACCGGCTTAAATGGTCAGCTTAATCAAGAACTGGCTGATGGACTGCCCAGCGCCGAGAAACAAGCGGAAATTGTCCGGAGAATGGGTTGGGAGGAATAATTCTTATAAGGGGGAGATGCCAGCATGATAAACAATCCCTATGAGGCTGCAAACCGCGGCTCTTGGAATACAGAGCAAGTGGAAAAGTATCTTCCTTTGGTAAAACGTATTGCCGGTCGCTTGGCTATATCTTTACCCCAACATGTGGATGAAGATGATTTAATAGGCTATGGTGTCTTTGGATAGCTAGA
>JAAZLD010000458.1 GCA_012799495.1 Desulfitobacterium sp.
CACAAGTAAAAAGGATTACGAAAAAGCAAGGCAATATCTAGAAAGTTGGAAAGTGCAAGGAAAGTTACTGAGAGAAATTGAGGAAACGAACAATCAATTAGCATTTGCAAATTAAAAGCAGCACAGGGGGGATAGTATGGATAACTCAAAGCGTATCAAGGTGGCCGAAAAAGTTACAACGATAGATAGGCGCACTGGAGAAGTTATTAAACAAGAAATTGTTGCTGTAACAGAAATGGATAAAGACACTTACTACAGACCATTGGTAGAGGTATTAGGCAATGACTTCTATAAGAAATGGCAAGCAGGAGAATTAGATGAAGGGAAGGAGGTGAGTTAGATGAGTAAACAAGAGTTGTCGCATGTTGTGATGGCAAAGGCAAAAGATCTGCCTAAGAAATTAGAGTGGGTTAGGGAAGTCCTAGAAAAGAGAGAAAAAGAAATGAAAAGTGCTTGATAACTTAATTATAGCAAAAAAGGGGGACAAGAACCATGGCACGATTAGACACGAAAGTAGCCAGAAACATGTACTATCAAGCACGAATTGAAGCAGGAATTCGAAGTAGGGAGACAGCAGCACCAAAGCTGAACATAGATCCAAGAACACTTGCTAACTATGAACTTGGAACAAGGCCAATTCCACCAGATGTTGTATTAGAAATGGCTCAGGCATACGAAAGGCCATCCCTTGCATATTCATACTGTTCACGGGAGTGCCCGATAGGAAAGATGATTCGGCATGATGTGGAGGAGAAGGAACTTACTTGGGCAGCAATGCAAACTTTAAATGAATTAAGAGGCGTTGAGACAGTAAGGGATACCTTAATAAAAATAACAGCGGATGGACGAATTACAGAGGATGAACTGACAGATTTAGCTTTCATAATGAATTATTTTTCACAAATTGAAAAGACAATAGCAGAACTTAGATTAAGCTTACAGGCGAATATTGGCAACACTGATTGGGAAGAAATTTTGAAAAATGAAAAAGCCCATCCGGCGGCAACCGAAAGGGCTAGTTAAAAAAATATTTCTAAGATTATTATATCACAAATTACAGAAAATAAACAGGTGGTTGTATGGATAAAAAATTACTAAAGATGATAAATAAAAAACGGACAAGCAGGATTAAGATGTTGAATTTATTTTATTTAAGAAACAAGGGGGATTTAAAATGCCAAAAATAAATATTTTTAAACTAGGAGAAACCTATTGTATTCAGTTTAATGAAACACAAATTGTAGGAACACATGAAGAAATCGAAGAACTATGTTTAGCACTAGAGGAATATTTGTATGATCGGCCTACTAAATAAGTTAGAAAGTAAGGGGGAAAAAAGATGAGTACAACTAGGTATGAAATATGCAAAATGTTCTTTGGATATATGGCAAGGGATGCTGAACGGTTAATAGTAGACCTGGAGGAATCAAAAAAGCTTTTTACAGATGAAGAATACGATCAGTATGATTTCGCAGTAAACAGAATGATTAAGATTTTAAGACAAGTAAATATGGAAACAGTTGAACAATGTGAGCCAAAGAAGAAAGGAGTAGTAGCATGATTATCCGATCAATAAAATTTTCAGGATTTAAAAATGCAAAAGAGCGAAAGCTTGCAGAGTTTGAATTTGGTCCCCTGACTAGGATTAGTGGTGAAAATTATGCAGGCAAAACCACCATTGGAGAGGCTATCTGTTGGGCATTGTACGGGTGTAGCCTAACGGGGAACGATAAGGCAGATTCCCTCCTACTTAACAAAGATAGCAAGCGAATGTACGTAGAGTTAGATCTTGTAGACGAAACAGGAACGGAACACATTTTAACAAGAGAAAGAAAAGGAACTAAAACCACCATCATTTTAGATGGTGGCCCTGTTAAACAGATAGATTTAGCATCTATCCTGCCCGATAAAAATGTTTTCCTAGCAGTATTTAACTTGGAGTATTTTA
>JAAZLD010000459.1 GCA_012799495.1 Desulfitobacterium sp.
CCTGAAACCATAGCAGACATTAAGAAAATCAAGGGCATCAGACCTGTATGCCAAAGGGCACGAGCCTGTATATTGGCCAGAATAAAACCTGTATAACCATGGACAAGAAGAGCAAGGGGAACACCGAGAGTTCCGAAACGTTTAATCCATTTAGCATCATTAGCTAAAGCTTTTTCCGAGAGGTCCTTTTTGCCAAAAGTTAAGAAGGAATAGAGGGATTGGCGGAACCCGGTGAGTTTTTGAGCACCAAGGGCAAAGTCCTTCCGCATCATGAACCAGAGATAAATGATACAAGTTAAAGGATAGAGAGTTAGAAGAAATACTCCGTAAGAAATGGCAGAATGAGGATTGAGACGGAACAAAAGGGTATAGAAACGACCAGGCTGTTCTAAGTCTGCAATAAGGTGGAGGGGGGCTATTACTAGCAAGGCAATGGCCATGACTACCCCAGCTTTGGCAATAGGTTTATACTTCTCCATGCCAAATACAGTTCCTAAACTGGATAGAACAAAAGAACCTGCACTTAAACCTGTGTAGAAAAAATAGATAGCAATTAAATAACCAAGCTGGATAGTATGCTCTACATTGGCTAAGTATGTTACTTGCTCCACTTTATTTCGCCCCTTTCTCTAAATTGATATAATCGCCGCCCATGAGAGTTTGATCAGCACCAATATAATAAACATAAGGTCTCGTATTCATTTCCGGCTTGAGCAATTGGGCAGGATTGTTAGCAATAAGGCGGGCAACTAAACTCTCGGGATCATTCATATCTCCAAAGACTCTAGCTCCACCAACACAAGTAGTGACACAGGCAGGGAGTAGCCCTGCTTCAACCCTGTGATAGCAGAATGTACATTTTTCAGCAGTTTTCCGTACAGGATTAACAAAGCGAGCGTCATATGGACAAGCTGCCATACAATATTTGCAACCGATACACTTATCATAGTCGATTAAAATTGTGCCATCCTCCGCCCGATAAGTTGCCTGAACAGGGCAAGCCTTTTGACAGGGAGCATTATCACAATGATTACAAAGGCGAGGAAGACGATGACGAGATACTTCTGGATAGGTCCCTTTTTCAATTTCTTTGACCCAAGTACGATATAATCCATCAGGTACGTTATTTTCAACCTTGCAGGAAACTGTGCAAGCATTACAACCTACACATTTCCGCAAGTCGATAACCATACCATAGCGAACAGTCTCAGACATATTTCCACTCCTCTCTAGGGGGTTAGTTTCGTTCTTATTAGCCTTTTTACTGAAGATACCAATTAAACTATGTTAATAAAGAGTTCAAAAGTAGTTTCGTATCTGATAATTCTGCTCCTTCTAAGCGGCAAAACTCTGCTGCTAAGGAAGCAAAAGCTGTATAAAATCCTGTTCTATCAACTTCCTTTAGATCTTCAACAAATAAATCTAGCCACTGATTGAGATGCTCCTCTAAGAGAATTCTCTCTAAATATTGAATGGGTTCGCTATTTTGTCCTTCCTGATAACGTCGAGCCTCAACTCGGCAAAGATATGCCATAGCCGAAAGTTCTAAACCGATATGGTCAGGGATCCTCATGGCTTTTAAAGGTTCAAACATTTGTAAATCTTGGGTAACGAACCCTATTTGCTCATAGAGATGAGATAGGGCTACTGTAGTCTGTCTCCAATAACTACCGAACTTTGTTTTTCTCCCTTTTTCCCTTTGAGCCCCACGGATAGCTGCTTCAAAAGGAGGCACGAAAATGCCGGAAACAGGAACGAAAAAGAGATCATAATATTCTTGAGTTAACTCTTCAAGTTCTGGATCATTCTCTTGGATTTTTTCCATAGTCCTGATTATTTGGGGATTATCTAAGGTGGTACCCCATTTTTTTAAGAGGGAAAAGATTTCTGGAGAAGGTTCTTTAAGAAAAACCCCAGACAATAGTTCATATATTTTTGCACGTTCCCAAGCTATTTCTGCCTTTCCTAACATAAATGTGCCTCCTTTTTTTCACAGTCTTAAAGCTTAACTATTTTTGCCTTAACAGTATTACGATCATTTGAGCCTCCCACTAAGTCGCTAAGGGGATGAGGAGTCTTCAAACTAATATCTCTTAAAGCTAGATGATTTAAGAGGATTCCTTTACCATCTCTAGGTCCTCCCCCAAACTTTTTCCCATCCACTTCAAAACCTTTGCTACCTGAGTTACCCCAGTGACCATAGCCGTACTCAATACCAATAGAGCCTTTTCCTACGCCACGGCGAACTTTGACAGTTCCTTCTACTTCACCAGTAGGAGTAATGAGTTTTACTCTATCTCCAGTAGAAATCCCTAGGGCTTGAGCATCTTCCATATTCATCTCAATATAGTTGGTATCTTGTAAGCTTTTCAAGAGAGGTACATTATCTAGATAAGCTCCAGTCCGGTAGCGAGGTTTATAAGACACGGCGATAAAAGGCCATTCTTTTTCTGGATATACCTCATCTACTGTCCGACCATCAGCAAAAGTAGGTGGACGCCAACTGGCTGTTCCTGGATTACGCTTGCCAGTAAAACTATCGATGGAAGTTCCTAATCGTTCATTGTAGATATTGACGATTTTTCCGAACTTATTAGTTAAGTTATCTCCTTCATAGTTCTTCTCATAATCCTCAAAGCGGCCGCCTCGGGCTAGGAGATAATAAACCTTCTTCCATTCTTCATCAGTAAGATAGGATTTGTACTCTTTCATATCTTCCTCTAAGCCGGAGAGAGCTAATTCCTCTGGAGAGATATCTGGTACAGGTTCTCCATCAAAAGCGATATTAGCCATAGCTTTAAGGAAGAAATCAGCAGCGCATTCAACGGATTTTACATTATCCTTAGCATCAACTAAAGCCTTGTCCCCATAGCCAGAAAGTCCAAGTCTTCTAGCCATTTCAATAAAGTAAGTTTCCATGGAATAAGGGTGACCATCTTTAGTCTTAGGTACTAAAGGTTCGATAACTGGTCTACGAGTACCGATGGCTTTCGTTAAGACTAAGTTCCAGATAGTGGGTACCCCCCAGCTTTCATAGAAGGTAGTATCAGGGATAATATAGTCAGCATATTGGGTGGAGTCTCCCATCATCACATCAATAGAAATAATCAAAGGGATGTTCTTAGGATCCTTAATGAAATTCTCCACATCCTCCCGGAAAAGTCCCGGAGTAGCATAAAAAGGATTAGCCATCCACATCATCAGGATTTTAGCAGGATAAGGGTAGCCAGCCATCATGGAAGGAATTACATGACCTTCTAGGCTGTCAGCTAGAGGGGTCCAGGGAAGGGTTGCAGGATAAGGATTTTCTCCTCTGGCGACTTTCTTCTTATATTCAGGTGTATCTTCATAAGCCTTACTTTCCCGAGAGATAGGGAATCCTTGAGGCTGTACACCACCAGGGATCTTGCCGAAGTTATAGCGTGCTCCATTGCCAATAGCTGTATAGCCACCACCACTCTTAGTGGAACCGCCTTTTTTGTTAATGTTTCCATTTAAAGCATTTAAAGTTATCACTGCTAAGGAACCATAAAAACCATTGGAATGCATGGAAACCCCACCATGGTGGTCAGTGGCTGCTTTTGTACCATGACTAAAGTATTCTTTGGCCAAACCAATGATCCGCTCAACAGTTAATCCTGATTCTTGGGCATATTCTTCATAAGTAAAGGAATTGGCCTCATCTTTCAAAATCTCCATGGATGTTTTAACTAGGACTTCTTGGTCCCCGATTTTTACTTTTCCAGAGTAAAAGAGAGTACCTTTATCAGTGGCATTATAAAGAGCTAATTCCCCTGTGTTTTCATCAAGTACAACATAATTAGGAGTTTCTTCATTCGGTCCATCTGCCAGACCGATTTGCTCTCCTAAAAGGAATTTACCGTAATTAGGGTGACCTTCTTCCTGGATTACTAAATAAGTAGCATTAGTCCAAGAAGGATATTTTTTCTTCTGGGCTGCTTCTTTAGTGGTTGAGCTAAGGAAATCTTCGTTGTATTTTTTGTTTTCGATAGCCCAGCGGACCATAGCCATAGCTAAAGCCCCATCTCCTCCAGGTCGGATGGGTACCCAAGAGGACTCTTCTGATTTGGGGGAATTATACATACCATTTTGTAATACTGGATCCACGATTACTGCCTTCATACTCTTTTCCGCTTGGGCTAGAGCAGATTTTCGGGCCATAGGTTGGAAAGGTGCTCCTGCGTGACCAGGTGCATTGCCGAAAAACATTACAAATTCTGAGCCCATATAATCGGCTTTCATATGAGGTTTACTATCCCAGGTATCTAAGAAAGCCAAGTATGCTATCCGACGACTAAGTCCACAAATACCACCGTGACCGAAATGGTTAGGTGAGCCAAAAGCACGAGTGACAAAACGTTTCGCGAAAGGAGTTCGCCCATCATCTCGACCACCAATAAAGACGAATTGGTTGGCTTTTACACCCCATTCTGGTTCGTCAGGATAAATGGGAGTCTCTAAGTCGCGAACTTGCCGGAAACCTTCAATTGTTTGATTTTCTCCTAATTCAGCAAAGAGTTGTCCACCTTCGATAGTTTCCTCTAAAGCTTCTTCCCAAGTAATTGGTTTCCATTTCCCTTCTCCTCTTTTACCGGCCCGCTTCAAGGGGGTAAGAATCCGGTTGGGTTCATAAACCATTTGGAAAGCAGAGTTTCCTCTTTGACAGACGGTAGCTCTTTGGATATGGCCCTTTTCTCCATATTGACCTAAAGAGAGGTAAGAGTCTTTGAGGGGAGTATCATAGGGTAAATGGGGTTCTGCACAGCTGGGATGATATGGGTTCCCTACAACCCTAAGGATTTTGCCGGTTTTCTTATCTACTTTGACCCGATTACCACAGTTACTCCAACAACCTAAGCAAACACTGGTTTTTAAAGCGATATCCTTATTGAAGGTGATCTCTCCAGTATTTTTATCAATTTTCATTTCCACTGGGAGGGCATCCCCATCATAAGGAGTAGGATTTGTGATGGCTTCATCTGCAATGACTTGGGGGAGTTTGTCTATTCCTAAGCCAATTGCAGCCACACTCCCTACGAGAGCCATGGATTTTAGAAAATCACGCCTATTCATGGATTGTCTCCTTTCTATTTAGGTATAATAATTAAAAATTTAACTAGTAATTACTTTTGCCCTTTTATTAAGCAAAACCCATACCAACAATTTTCCTGTCTAAATTGGATAATTATTTCTTTAAAAAGGGGTAAGATGAGGGGTTCCAGCCTTTTCATCAAAATAGAGTGCCTTTTTGCCAAAATCCTCTGACAAAATGTCACCCCTAAAGAACTGACATTTTTACAAAAAATAAAAGACCATGACATTTTGTCATGGTCCTGAAATCGTCTTTTCCTTTGTTGGTTCTTATTTACCTAGTTTCTATTCTCTATTATTTACCTTGGAAAACCACTTGCTTCTTTTCCAGGAAAGCTTTAAAGCCATTTTTGCGATCTTCTGTATTAAAAGTTTCCGCAAATACTTCTGCTTCATAAGCTTGGCCGCTAATTAGATCCATATTCTCCCCTTTATAAATGGCACTCTTAGTTAATTGTACAGCGATAGGAGCTTTAGAAGCTATTTTTTGAGCCATTTTCATAGTTTCATCAAGCAACTCTTCTTTGGTATAAACCCGATTAACTAATCCCATTCGATAGGCTTCGTTAGCATCAAGGGGTTCAGCAGTAAGAAGAATTTCTGTAGCTCGGCCATTTCCGACTAATCTAGGAAGCCGCTGGGTTCCACCAAATCCTGCTACAATACCCAAGTTTACCTCTGGTTGACCAAATAAGGCATTTTCACTAGCCAGACGAATATCACAGGCCATGGCCAACTCTAAGCCTCCACCTAGAGCAAATCCGTTTACGGCTGCAATAACTGGTTGAGGGAGGGCTTCTATTTTATTCATTAATTTATGGCCTAGTTGGCTAAAATAACGAGCTTCCATTGGAGTTTTTTCATTCATTTCGGAAATATCTGCTCCAGCTACAAAAGATTTCTCTCCACTTCCAGTTATAATCACCACCCGGACTGTTGAGTCTAAGGCGATCTCATCCATAGCCTGATCCAGTTCAGTCAATGTTTTACTGTTAAGGGCATTCAGTGCTTTGGGTCGGTTAATGGTAATTAGAGTGATATGCTCTCTTTTCTCAACTAGAATATTTTCGTAAACCACAAACCTCTCCTCCTATCTTTCAACAATTAGGCTGATTCCTTGGCCTCCGCCGATACATAAAGTAGCTAGACCCCGCTGGGCATCTCTACGTTTCAATTCATAAAGGAGGGTAACTAGAATGCGAGTACCAGAGGCTCCAATAGGATGCCCAATTGCGATTGCACCACCATTGACATTGGTCTTATTCACATCAAGGTTTAACTCCTGCATTACATGAGCTGCCTGGGCTGCAAAAGCTTCATTAGCTTCTACTAGATCAATATCTTCGATGGTTAAACCAGCTTTTTCTAGTGCCTTACGGGAGGCAGGAATGGGGCCGGCACCCATTATTAGTGGATCAACCCCAGCGGAAGCCCAAGAAGTAATCTTGGCTAAGATAGGCAAACCCAATTCTTCAGCTTTCTCTTTAGCCATTAATACTACCGCCGCCGCCCCATCATTGATACCTGAAGCATTACCGGCTGTAACTGTACCGTCCTTTTTAAATGCCGGACGGAGTTTTCCCAAACTCTCGGAGGTGGTAGCAAAGCGAGGAAATTCATCTTGACTGAAAATCAGGGGCTCTCCCTTCCTTTGAGGGATCTCTACAGGAACTATTTCCTCTAAGAACTTCCCTGATTTAATAGCATCTTCTGCACGGTTTTGGCTACGTAAGGCTACGGAGTCCTGATCCTCCCGAGTGATATTAAAGCGCTCTGCAATATTCTCAGCGGTTATTCCCATGTGGATATCATGAAAAGCATCAGTAAGCCCATCCACGATCATGGTATCAACCAAGGCACCATTACCCATCCGATAGCCTTTACGAGCCTTTGGTAGTGCATAAGCAGAAGATGACATGTTTTCCATTCCACCAGCTACAACCACATCAGCATCTTTGGCAATTATAGCTTGTGCTCCACAAATCACGGACTTTAGTCCAGAGCCACAAACTTTATTGAGAGTCCATGCTGGTACTTCTTGAGGAATTCCTGCTTTCATTGCTGCTTGGCGGGCAGGATTCTGCCCTACTGCGGCACTCAGTACATTCCCCATAATCACCTCTTCTACCTGGTCAGGTTTAATCCCTGCCCGATTTACGGCTTCTTCAATAACAATTGCTCCAAGATCAATTCCTGAGATATTTTCTAATGAGCCGCCAAAAGAACCCAGGGGTGTACGAACAGCGCTCACAATAACTACATCTCTCATAATAGATTTCCTCCTAAAGTATTTGAGTACCCTTTGATTAAGGGGCTATCTTATTAGATCTTCGCCAGATTCCCAATTTCTCTGCTTCTTTAACAAGTTCATCTCGGAAATCAGGATGAGCAATAGAAATAAGTGCTTCAGCCCGCTCCCAAGTAGATTTACCTTTCAGGTTGACCATTCCGTACTCCGTAACTATGTAGTTAACCATAGCCCGATGAGTAGTCACAATAGCACCTGGGGTTAGAATCGGTTTGATACGAGAGAATACTTTTCCTTCTCTGTTTTTATAAGTAGATTCTAAGCAAATGAAAGCTTTTCCTCCCTTAGAATGATAGGCTCCTAAGTTAAAGTCCACTTGCCCACCTGTACCACTAATATTACGAGTTCCAGAAGATTCTGAACATACTTGGCCAAATAAATCCACTTCTACACAGTTGTTGATAGCTATGGCATTATCATTTTTGGCAATATTACCAGGATTATTGCAATAGTCTACAGGATAAGCTGCACACCTAGGATTATTATCTAGGAAATCATAAGCTTTTTTGCTTCCGAGACAAAATGTATAAGTTAATTTGTATCTGTCGAGAGTTTTTCTCGCTCCAGTAACCACACCAGATTCTACCATATCAACAAAGGATTCTGTCATCATCTCTGTATGGACCCCTAGATCTTTCAGATCTGATTGAGCGATGATTCCTCCTAGGGCATTAGGCATTCCCCCAATACCAAGTTGAATGCAGCTGCCATCTACTAGTTCCGGTAAAATATAGTTGGCAATTTTAAGGTCTGTTTCTGAAGGAGGTGCCGGAGGAACTTCCGGAAGATCCCATTCCGTTTCAACAACATAATCCACTTCAGAAATATGAATGGTTTCTTCACGACCTCCTAAACAGCGAGGAATCTTTGGATTAACTTCAAGAATGATCTTCTTAGCTTTTTCGCAGATGGCTCTGGTATGGGAAACTTGTGGACCAAAGTTAAAGAAACCTTTTTCATCCATAGGAGTAACGGGAATCATGGCTACATCAACTTCGAGAAAACGGCGATAATAACTGGGAAGTTCATTATACAAAATAGGAATATGCCAACAAAGTCCTTGGTCATGAAGTTTACGATCCAAACCGCTGAAATGCCAATTATTATATACAAAATGCTTAGCTTCTGGATCAACCTTGACAACTTCATGCATTTTTACTGCAGTAACTGACCGAATCTTCACATCTAGAAGTTCTTCTTTCCTCTGAGCTAGGGCTTTATCTAAAGCCACTGGCTGACCTGTAAAGGATCCATAGTCTACCCAATCGCCTGATTTCACAATACTAACAGCCTTTTCCGGAGTTGTTAGCTTTTTTCTATACTCTTCATAAACACTCATTTATAACCCTCCTATCAAATCCATTACATTTTTTTAGTGTTCCCCGCAGATACAGGAGTACTGTCCTTAATCCATGGCTTTGTAATAGGAAGGATGGTTTTTCCGTAGGCATTATTTAAAATTAGGGCAGATGAGAGATACATTGCCAGGATTCCGGCGAATAAGAGAGGATATGCTGCTGTCACCTTAAATGTAGGACTGAGAACTCCTAAGTCAAGGAAGGCCACTTGAACAACAGCGATATCAACAAGAATAACGATGGTAGCTAAAATACTTGTTCCTTTAAAATAGGCTGGTGTCCAAAGAACAAGACAAAATGCGAGAACCAGCCATGCCCAACCATCAATAGTTGCATCTAAGGGCAAGGACCATTCTTTAACAATAGCAAAATACTTAACGAAGAACTCTAGTCCACCGACTAACATAAAGAACGCTGAGAAGTAGAGGAAAACATTTCCGCCGGTCATTTGATTTTCTTTTAGCTCAATTAAACCGACGCAAACCTGGACGACAAATCCACCGATAAGCCAACAACCCATTAAGGGCATAGCTCCGGGAGTTACCTTTCCACTTAAGAGAGCGAAAAAGATAAAGCAAGCAACACCTAGGGCAACCAAACCCGCTGGAGCTGGATTTGCCCAGCCATTACTATTATTGGACATTTTACAATCTCCTCCTAAAACTCAATCCTTTTTACTTTTTTCGCTCTACCCTTTTTTATCGTGATCTAATACCTGTCACGCTTTCTCTATTCAATGGTTTTCCTCATCATACTCACAGCTACATAACCCTTCTCAGCTATCTCTTTTAGTATCTTGTTAAATAATTCGGATACCGCATTTGCCGCTCCCTACACCACTACAAAACTTTTCTCCCTTTTTGGAGACTTACAGATGTGGAAATCTGCACCTGCAGTAATTCTCCAGGTACCTCATATCTAACTCTAAGTTTTAATTAAGCAAGGATTCTGTGAATCTGAATTTATAACTCACCCCCTTTCAATTTTTATACACTCCCTTTTTCTCTTTCTGATCCTTTTCTCCAGTAAACCCCATCAGCAAAATTTTACTGATTCACTAGTTTTTTAAACTCTTCAGTTAATACGGGAACTACTTCAAAAAGATCTCCTACAATTCCGTAGTCAGCTACATTAAAAATATTGGCTTCCGGGTCTCTGTTAATAGCTACGATATATTTAGAAGAACTCATACCTGCTAGATGTTGGATAGCGCCACTTATTCCACAGGCTATATAGAGAGTGGGGGAAACTGTTTTTCCTGTCTGTCCTACTTGAAACTTGTGTTCCCGCCAACCAGAGTCCACTGCAGCCCGTGAAGCTCCTACAGCAGCACCAATTACATCAGCACATTCTTCAAGAATAGCGAAGTTTTCCGGACCCTTCATTCCCCGTCCACCAGAGATAATAATGTTAGCATCTGTAAGTTCAGGTCTCTCAGAAACAGCCAATACTAAATCCTTAAGAACCACTCTTAAATCTTCTGGACCTATTTCTGCTTGCACAGGGATTACTTCAGCCTTGTGATCAGGATTAGGCTCTGCTAAAGGAAAAGTATTGGGACGGATAGTTGCCATAACAGGTTGGACAATACTACCTACGTGGGCAAAAGCTTTACCAGCATAAACAGGTCTTTTGAATTTAAAGATCTTTTCTGAATCTATTTCCATCCCTGTACAATCAGAAGCTAGACCTACTCCAAGTCGCTGGGCTAACCTAGGTGCTAAATCCTTTCCTATAGCAGTATTGCCGAGTAAAAAGGCCTGAGGCTCTCTTTCTCTAATCAAGGAAGCTAGAACTGATGTATAAGCACCTGTGGTATAGTTGGCCAATTGGGAGTCATCAGCTAGATAGATTTCATCGGCTCCATAGCTGGCTACTTGTTCAGCCAGTCCCTGTATACCCTCACCTAAGATAACAGCACCCAATTTAACTCCTAACTGATCTGCTCCTTTGCGCCCTTCACTTAATAGTTCTAAAGACACTTTACGAATTTGTCCTTTTTGCTGTTCTATAAATACCCAAATTCCAGCGGCCATTCTACTTAACTCCTCCTTTTTTTGACATTCCTATTATCATTTTTAGATGACTTTAGCTTCTTCCCGTAGTAGACGAGCCAATTCTCGAGCTGCATCTGCAGCTTCTCCTGGAATCTTCCGTCCACCTTCACGAGGTTCAGGTAGAGTGTAGCTTTCTGTTATCATCCGAGGAGCAACTTCACTTTCTGATAATCCTAGATCACTAAGACTCATAGTGGTAATTGGCTTTCTCTTAGCCTTCATAATTCCAGCTACTGAAGGATAGCGTGGCTCATTGAGTCCTTTTTGAGCGGTGATCATTAGAGGTAATGGAGACTCTAGAGTTTCAGTTCCTCCATCTATTTCTCGAACCACCGTTGCCTGGCCATTATCTACTTCTAGTTTTAAAACACTACTAATAGATGGAATCTCTAATTTTTCTGCTAAACGTACTGCTACTTGAGATGAGCCATCATCGATAGCAATCCGGCCGGCAAGAACAATATCAAAGGGTACTTCTTTTAAAGCCCGAGCTAAGATCTCAGCTGCAGACCATTCGTCAACTTCTTGTAAACTTGGGTCACTAACTAAGATTCCTTTATCAGCGCCCATAGCTAGGGCAGTCCGCAGAGCTTCCTGGCCCCGCTCTCCTCCTAAAGTAATAACCGTTACTTCTCCTCCTAATTGTTCCTTGAGGCGAATTCCTTCTTCGATAGCAAATTCGTCATAAGGGTTTATGATTAGATTTACACCTGAAGAGTCGATTTTACCCTCGGAGTTAAGGGCGATTTTTGCTTCTGTATCAAATGTTTGTTTAATGCACACAACAATATTCATTGCAGCATCCTCCTAATCCCTCATAATATGGCTACCAATAACGATTCTCTGTACCTCACTTGTACCTTCATAGATTTCTGTAATTTTAGCATCTCGCATCATGCGCTCAACGGGGTATTCTCGGGTATATCCGTAACCTCCATGAATTTGGACAGCTTGAGTAGTTACCCACATGGCTACCTCAGAAGCATAAAGTTTAGCCATTGCCGCTTCTTTAGAAACACTTTTGCCTTGGCTAGCGAGATAAGCAGCTTTATAAACTAATAACCGTGCTGCCTCGATTTGGGTGGCCATATCAGCTAACATGAATTGAATAGCTTGGAACTTACCAATAGCCCTACCAAATTGTTCTCTTTCTTTAGCGTACTTTTTGGCTTGTTCATAAGCTCCTTGGGCAATTCCTAAGGCCTGGGAAGCAATCCCGATCCGACCATAGTCCAAAGTAACCATTGCTATCTTAAACCCTTGTCCTTCTTGACCAAGAAGGTTCTCAGCGGGAACTCTTACATTTTCAAAAACTAATTCATAAGTAGCTGAGGAACGAATCCCCATCTTTTTTTCCTTCTTCCCAAAGGTAAAACCAGGCATTCCTTTTTCTAAAATAAAGGCGGCTATACCTTTATTTCCCTTGCTTTTATCCATTTGAGCAATTACTACATAGGTATCTGCCTCATACGCATTTGTAATAAAGATTTTTGTTCCATTAATAATGTAGTCGTCTCCGTCTTTAACGGCAGTTGTGCGAGTACCGGAAGCATCAGAACCGGCCATAGGCTCAGTTAAACCAAAAGCTCCTATTTTTTCACCAGTAGCTAAAGGTACTAAATATTTCTGCTTTTGTTCTTCTGTTCCAAAAATATAAATAGGGTTAGCACATAAGCTTGCATGAGCAGAAACAGTCACACCTACAGAAGCATCAACACGGGATAATTCTTCAACGGCG
>JAAZLD010000460.1 GCA_012799495.1 Desulfitobacterium sp.
CTATCGCTCCTCCCGGCCAAGAAGGGCTCTTAAATGAAGTGGAAAGGGCAATGCGTCAAAAGGAGATCAATTATATTACTCAGGATCTCAAAGATATCCCTCCGGAAGAATGGCCTCAGGTTAGTAAATTGATCCGTCGCTTAACTCGGCGTTTGGCTTCCCAAGTATCCCGCCGTCTTGGGGAAGGTAAGAGGGGAAACTTGGATATGCGCCGAATGGTACGAGAAAACCTTCGCTATGGAGGAGTACTTCTCGATCAGCGGTATCGTAAACGACGCCAGGGGAAGCCCCGCTTTGTATTGATCTGTGATGTGTCCGGCTCAATGGTTAAATATACGGAGTTTACTTTGCAATTTATCTATGGACTAAGTAGTTTAGTTTCAGGAATTGAGACCTTTGTATTTGCTAATCATCTGGTGAATTTTACTCATCGCCTCAAAGGTATTCAATCTTTTGAAGGAATGGTCAGTAGTTCTGTGGGAGAACTTGCTGGAGAATTCGGTGGAGGAACGAACTTTGCTGTAGCTCTAGAGGAATTCCATAAGGATTACAACAACCTTTTAAGCAAGCGAACTGTTCTTTTTATTCTCAGTGATGCTCAAACTTTAGATAGTGAAAAAGCGGCTGAACTTTTACAAATTACTCGGCGGAAAGTACGGGAAATAATTTGGTTGAATACTTTACCAGAAAAGCGTTGGCCAGAAGTTAAAGGGGTGGAATTATTCCGGCCCTACTGCCAAATGTTTGAGTGCAATACTATTGGTCATTTACAAGAAATTCTCAGAAAATCTCCTGGGTTTGTTTAAAAGATGACTTCATGAGACATACTATAGGTATGAATACATCGTTCATAAGGTCACAATCTAGGAGGTTAGACAGGTGCTAGAAAAATGTCGTTCTTGTGGTTTTGAACATGAAACATTAGAAAAGGTTTTGTTCCGGAGAAATCATGTGAGTAACCGGATGCTACCTTATTGTTCTCATTGTATGAGAAGGCTTTATCAAGTTCCCTATCGTCCGGAACGTAATATCTAAATAAAATTTAAAATCCATATTGCGCAACTTTCTCCACATATGTTATATTGACATGTGAGAATGGGGAGAAGGGGGTTGTGCAAAATGGCATATGTAATTGATTCTGAGTGCATCGCTTGCGGTGCTTGCGAGGCTGAGTGCCCAACAGGTGCTATTAGTGCTGGAGATGAAATTTATGTAATCGACGCTGATACATGCACCGATTGCGGTTCCTGTGCTGATGTGTGCCCAACTGGGTCTCCTAATCCAGCTTAAGGAATTACTTAAAGGGGGGAGTCTTAGACTCCCCCTTTAGCTATTTTTGACTATATAAATAATTTTCCTTATAATACTAAATATATCCTTCATAATACCAAATATTATTTATTGACATAAAAGATTTTTTTTATTAAACTAAAAATAGTAATAATTACAAACAGGATGGAGGTGAGATCGTGACCGCCATAGAGATTCTTAAGAAGCTCAAGGAAAAAGGGGTCCGCTTTACACCTCAAAGACAAGCAATATTGGAATTTCTCTTAGGTACGGATACTCATCCAACAGCTGAAGAGATCTATCATCATGTTAAGGCGAAATTTCCAGGAGTGAGCTTGGGAACTATATATAACACCTTGAACATGCTGAAAGAGCACGGTCATATCATGGAACTTTCTTATGGAGATATGTGTAGCCGTTTTGATGGGAATCCTAAAAATCATTACCATGTAGCTTGTACTGACTGCGGTAGAATTGTTGATTTACACAGTCCATTATTAGATTTAGAGCAAGAAGTAGGAGAAAAAACTGGATTTCTTGTTCAAGGTCACCGCTTAGAGTTCTACGGCGTTTGCCCTGAATGCTCTACCCACAAGCGGGCAAAGATGAATTAAATAAAATAATCCGCAAGAAAAAAGCTTGATCTATCAGGCTTTTTTCTTTTTGCTTTCGTTTTGCCTTCTTTTTGCTGAGGTTTCTTCTATTTGGTAAATCTAAGGTAAAGGAATTAATCAGACTTGGGGCGAAATACTTGTAGGACTAGTAAGACTAAACAAAGAAGGTTACTTTGCAACAAAGAAGGTTATTTTGCTATGTTTAAAAAGCGTATTTTTCAAATTTTTCTAGTTTTGTGTATAACCCTGGGAATGCTTCTAATGAGCTGGCAAACCTTCCCGGGATATTATTTAAAATCCACTTCTACATTTACCAGTGCTGCTCGGTGGGAATTGGAGCTTGGTGGTCAATGGAAACTATATCCCTCTCTGCAACAAGCTTTTGTTACTGAAAGTAAAAAGGAGATAAATCCTAATCCCTCACTTACGAAAGGGAAAACTGGTTACCTACCTTCTAGTAATGGAATAAAGGTGGCGGCGAAGGCTTTTCAAGTGCCTTCTGATTGGCATGCCCGGAGCCTTCTTCTGCAACTGAATGGGATTTATGGTGAGTGTACCGTATATTTAAATGGAGTAGAAAGCGAAAACCGCCTAGGGAGTATTGCCAGTGAAGGGGGAAGTGGGCGAATCCAAATCCCGGTTAACTTTTTGAATCATGGGGAGGAAAATCTACTTTTTTTAGAGTTTGACTCACCTCTTTCCCAAAGAAATATTCTTTTCGGCTCTAAATTTCCTAGGGAGGGAAAGCTGACTGGCTCCATATCTTTACAAGGAGTTATGGAAACCAGTATTGAGAACCCCAGTGTCCAAGTAGAATGGGAGGGTGAAAAAGCCCAAGTTCAGATTGCTTGGCAATTAAGGCATCATCAGTTTTCTGAGTATGGGCCCTGGTCAATCCAAGTAGTTATATCTGATGGTTCTGCGGAAATAGCTCAGGCATCCACTATGATTCAGGGGGTTGAGAGTCCTGTTCAGGATGTGAGGCTTAACCTAGAAATCCCTGAAGGGAAGCCTTGGAGTCCAGAGGACCCATATCTTTATCAGGTATATCTTACAGTTACCAACCAACATGGCGATCGGGATGATTTAGCTTTTCCTCTCGGTCTGCCTATTTTAAAATTTAAGGAAGGACAGTTTTTTCTCCAAGAGGAACCTTTCTCCATTAAGGGAGTGGCTTTAAACCCTGAGGAAGAAGAAAAACTTCGTCATGAGGGAAATGTAGGAGATTGGCTTCAAGAACAGAAAAATAAAGGGTATAATCTAGTTTATTTCTTGGGGATTTATCCAGATGAAACTTGGCTAGGGGAAGCAGATAAAATAGGAATGGGAATCTGGGTGGAACTTCCAGGTAGTGCTATGGTCCCTGAGGAAAAACTCCCCATTCCTACTATTTGGAAAGAGCTCTTTAGAGGAGGTACTATTCATCCCTCTTTGTGGGCCTATACTTCTGGTGTGGGGCTGGAGTTGAATTCTTCTGGGGCAGGGGAAAAATATCGGGAAAAAGTTCAAGAGTTAAGCCCCCTTCCTGTATTTAACTTCCCACTTACTAGTGGAAACTCTTATGCTGGTTCTTGGGGGATAATTGAACAACCTGATCAAACTTCCCCATCGAAAAACCTTTGGCCACAAGAGGAATGGGTAAGAATAGTCTGGGCAGTTTTTCTTTTTTTGGTAGCTTTAGCTAATCTTTTTTCTAAAAGCTGGGGATATAAAGAGCTTCAAAATAAAAAACCCAAGCGCCCTTTAAGGCGAGCTTGGTTCTGGCAGGAAACGGCTTTACTAACTAGGGAAATGACTTTAGCCGCTCTTTTTACTACCTTGATCTTTAATACAGAAATTCCTTGGGCCCAATGGTTACCTCAACAATGGCCTTTATGGGAGTTAATAAGACTTCAATCTCCCTGGCTTATTTGGCTATTACTCGGATGTTTTTTCACTTTAGGAAGACTATTACAAGTGGGTGTCGCTGCCCCTGGAATGCCTAATTCTCCAGAGACTTTAGGGCTGGCTGTTTGGTTGGAAAGAAGATTTTTCTGGAATTGGTTAGTTGGGGTATTGTGGGCTTTAAGGGGATGGGGGATACCGCTCTTCATACCTTTTGCAGTTTATGGGTTTTTTAATTTCTTTTTTCTTCCCTGGAAAATTCGCGATGTACGCCGGGTTGGTGGTTCTTACAGGGCTTTTCTTTGGGTACCGGGGATTATTTTCCTGGCAATTCTCCTCATGATAGGTCTTTATTGGTCGGATTTTCAATATTTCTTTAAGATCATCCTTCAGATGGATTGGTTAGGGGAAGTCCTTGTGTGGGAGGAGCTAATGGAGAAGTTGAAGTTCTTACAAAAATAAGCTATAATAAATCCGACAAATTTAGAGGGAATTAAAACCCCGACAAATTGAAATCCCAACAAATTAAAATGCCAACAATTCCAAGAGAGAATTAAAGTTCCGAACTTGCGAATTTAAGAGGTAAGGAGGTA
>JAAZLD010000461.1 GCA_012799495.1 Desulfitobacterium sp.
ATTATGTTCGCGGGGGAGAAGCTCCTGCTCCAGAAGGAGAAGCCTTAGAAATACTCAAAGGAGAGCAAGTTCCTGCTGTTCTCGATTTACTTGAGGAAAAAGTCAAAGCTCAAGAGGAATTGACTGTAGCTACAGTTAAACCTTTGTTTAGGCAGATTACAAAAGAGTTAAAAATAGGTGGGAAACAGGTCTTTATGCCCATTCGAATTGCATTAACTGGGGAAATGCAAGGACCAGAGCTTTATGATCTAATACCCCTTTTAGGCTTGGAGAATGTAATTAGTAGGCTAGCAAAGAGTAGAACTTATCTAAATAGTTGACACGATTTGACATATTAACTATACTTACAATCATGAAATATCAATCATGAAACATTCAGTAGAGACACGAATACAATGGCTATAAATGGAAAAAATCATATGAAACAGAGTGCGGTGAAGGGAAAGAGTAGGAAGTAGACCTTTGTAAAGAGAGAGTGGGCTGGTGGAATCCACTCCAAAGGATCTTTCGAAGTGCGTCCTGGAGCGCTTGAGAGATAATCTCTCCGTAGTGCTGCGTTAAAGCAATGAGTGGAACAGGAATACTGTTCAATCAGAGTGGAACCGCGGAACCCTTTCGTCTCTGGACGAAGGGGTTTTTTGTATTTATTTTTTGGCATACCTGTTGTTTTAATGCTTATTTATAATTCAGTTCATTTTAGCTTATAGTTGAATTCTATAATTCAGTGGAAGTTTAAGGGATGAAGGTGATTGAGGTGTTGGGACAATTAAAGCAAGACATTAATGTGATCATTGAACGAGATCCTGCAGCAAAGACTATTCTGGAGGTTATTCTTTGTTATCCCGGCCTCCATGCTCTTATAGCCCATAGAATAGCCCATTATCTATATAAAAAGAAACTGGTCTTGCTTCCTCGTCTAATTTCGCAAATTACCCGCTTTTTTACGGGAATCGAGATTCATCCTGGGGCTAAAATTGGTCAAGGGCTATTTATCGATCATGGCATGGGGGTAGTTATTGGGGAAACAGCTGTGGTAGGAGATAATGTAACTATCTACCAAGGTGTAACCTTAGGGGGAACCGGTAAAGAAAAAGGTAAAAGGCATCCTACCATAGGCAATAATGTTTTTATGGGTTCCGGGGCTAAAGTATTAGGGTCCATTAAGATTGGAGATAATGTAAAAATCGGTGCCGGCTCAGTAGTGACAAAGCCAGTACCCAGTAATACTACAGTTGTGGGAGTCCCTGGAAAAGTGGTAGTGAGACGTAGTTCTCCTTTAGATGACATGCCGGTAGTCACCAAATCCGTATGCAATAAGGAAATAAGGGTAGAAGAAATGCCCGATCCTGTTCAAGAAGCAATCCAAGAATTATTGAGAAGAATAGAAGAGTTAGAAAGCAAACTAGAAAAAAAGGAAAATGAAATATAAAAAATAAGAAGCCGGGAAATACAAGTAGTGAAATAGAAGTAGTGAAATAGAAGTAGTGAAATAGAAGTAGTGAAATAGAAGTAGTGAAATAGAAGTAGATAAATAAGACTAGATAAAAGACAATCTAGATAAAAGTAAATTTGATAAATGATAATAAGAAGATAAAGGAGAGTTATATGATGTCAGTAAGACTATATAACACTATGACTCAGCAAAAAGAGGAATTTATCCCTCGAGAAGAAGGAAAAGTAGCGATGTACACTTGTGGTCCCACGGTGTATAACTACTTTCATGTAGGTAATGGGCGGATGTTAGTGGTCTTTGATATGATACGCCGTTACCTCCTCTACAAAGGGTATGATGTTACCTATGTTCAGAATTTTACGGACATCGACGACAAAATCATCGCTCGAGGATTAGAAGAGGGTATGGATCCCTTAGAGTTAGCTGAAAAATATATTGAGGAATACTTTAAAGATGCTGAGGCTTTAAATATTATGCCGGCTACTGTACACCCCAAAGCTACAGAACATGTTCCTGAGATGATCGAGATTATTAAAGGGCTAGAAGAACAAGGGCTAGCTTATGCTGTAGATGGGGATGTTTATTTTGCAGTAGACAAACTACCTAACTATGGAAAACTTTCCCGGCGTTCACTAGAAGATTTACAAGCTGGAGCAAGGGTGGAAGTAGAAGAACAGAAACGGAATCCTTTAGATTTTGCTTTGTGGAAAAAAGCCAAACCTGGGGAACCTTCCTGGAATAGTCCTTGGGGTCCAGGTCGTCCCGGTTGGCATATTGAATGTTCAGCTATGTCTTTGAAATACTTAGGTGCTGGATTTGATATTCACGGAGGTGGGGGGGATCTCGTTTTCCCTCACCATGAGAATGAAATCGCTCAATCTGAAGGTTATCTTCATGGGGAGACTTTTGCCCGTTACTGGATGCATAATGCTTTCTTAACAGTAAACCAAGAGAAAATGTCCAAATCTCTTGGTAACTTCTTTACTGTTCGGGAAATTTTGGAACACTTTCCTGGAGAAGTGATCCGTTTCTATCTTCTGAGTACTCATTATCGTAGCCCCCTAGATTTTGATGATGAAAACCTGCGAATGGCTCAAAAGAGTTTGGAACGCCTCCAAACAAGTATCCGTTTAGCTGATGAAGCATTAGGGCGCAAAGGTCAAGGTGAAGTAGGGGAAGAAAGCAAACAAAAACTAAAAAATGCGGCCCTGGAAGCCCGTCAGGAATTTGAAAAGGCTATGGATGATGATTTTAACTCAGCCTTGGCTTATGCTAGTATGTTTGAATTAGGTAAAGCTATCAATAGCTATCTCCAAAGCTTTCCCTATTACTCGGAGGAACTAAAATTTGCTCGGACAACCTTATGGGAATTAGGGGATTGCTTAGGTTTTGATTTGGCTAAGTCTGCTAGTCAGGCTCCAAAAGATAATGGCAAGCTAGAAGAAGTAATAGAGCTTCTGATTGAAGTACGAGCTAAGGCTCGTCAGAAAAAGGATTGGGAAATGTCCGACCTGATTCGGGATCGACTGAAGGATTTGGGGATTATTTTAGAAGATACCCCTCAAGGAGCCCGTTGGACCATTAAGAACTAGAAAGGGGGAAGGGTATTCCCGTCTTTATGTCGCAAACTTGGCAAGAAATGAGTGCCCTTACTTTAGCGTATCTAGGAGATGCAGTATACGAGCTTTGGGTGCGGAGTCATCTCTTAGAAATGGGACATAAAAAGGTAAGGGAATTACACTCCCTTGCTACAAAATATGTCTGTGCTCAAACCCAAGCTAATCTTTTACACAAAATTATGCCCCAACTAGAACAGCAAGAAAGTCAAATAGTTCACCGGGGAAGGAATGCCAAAGGGGGACATCCGAAAAATGTGGATGTTGTAACCTATCGCCACGCTACAGCCTTTGAGTCTTTAGTGGGATATTGGCAAATGACTGGGCAGAATGAACGGATGGAGTGGGCTTTTTCCCAAGTAGATGAACTTCTACGGCAAGAAGCCACTCTTTCCGAAGGTGAAGGAAAGGAAAAGGTAATTTCTCAGAGCAATGATTTGCCAATAAAAGAAGATATGGCAGAAGAGGGGGGATTTTCGTGAAAGTTGAATTGATTTCCTATACTCCAGAACCTGAAAAGGTAATTGCCTCTGCAGCTCGTTTGTGTTATTCTCCAATACCGGTGCCGGAACTTCTTGAGAAATTAGATGAGAAAAAAACTGCTGAATTTGTAGATAAGCTACGGAAGGTAGGGCATCTATCCCCCTTTGAACATGTGAGTTTTCAATTTTCCATCGATGATGTTTCCCGAGCATTATCTCATCAATTAGTTAGACATAGAATCGCTAGTTATTCCCAGAGATCACAGAGATATGTTAAGGAAAATCAATTTGAATTTATTACTCCACCGAGTATAAAAGGAAATCCAGAAGCCTTAAAACGTTATGAAAAAATCATGGCAACTCTTCAGGAAGAATATAAAGAGTTAGTAGAGATAGTTCCTGCAGAAGATGCTCGCTATATTTTACCTAATGCCTGTACAACTTCCTTAATGGCAACTTTTAATGCCCGTTCATTACTGAACTTTTTCCAGCATCGTACATGTATGAGAGCTCAGTGGGAGATACGTATTTTAGCAGAGAAAATGCTCAAACTTGTTAAAGGGGTGGCTCCCAATGTTTTCAGGCAGGCTGGTCCTACTTGTGTAACTGAAGGGGTATGCCATGAAGGAGAAATGAGTTGCGGTAGGATTAAGGCTTTGAAAGGATGACCTTACTGATGAATGAGGAAATCGTATATGGTCGTAATGCTGTTTGGGAACTTCTCCAATCAGGAAAACCTGTCAATAAGCTTCTCTTCCAATCAGAAGGAAGTGGTAATCGCTTTCAGGATATTGTCAGTCGAGCTCGGGAATTGAAGATACCTTTTCAATTTGTGGATAAGGTTGCTCTTGATCGCCTGACAAATAAAGCTAAGCATCAGGGAGTGCTAGCCTATGTAGCACCTCGTAAATATGCTCAGGTAGAGGATATTCTGGCTTTAGCTAAGGAAAAGGAAGAGGATCCTTTTATTTTAATCCTGGATGAGGTGGAAGATCCTCATAATTTAGGAGCATTGCTTCGGACTGCTGATGCGGTGGGAGTTCATGGTATAATAATTCCAAAGAGGCGTAGTGTTCCTTTGACTGCAACAGTGGCCAAAACTTCTGCTGGAGCTGTAGAGCATGTATTAGTGGCTCGCGTAGGCAATTTAGTTCAAACTATTAAGGAACTGCAGAAGGCTGGATGTTGGGTATCTGGCGGAGAGGCAGGAGGAACTAATGTTTATCAGGCAGATTTAACAGGTCCTCGGGTTATTGTTGTAGGGAGTGAGGGTAAAGGCTTATCCCGCTTGGTAAAGGAGAATTGTGATGAGATCGTTAGCATTCCCATGAAGGGTCATGTTAACTCTCTAAATGCTAGTGTGGCTGGGTCCATCCTTTTGTATGAGGTTCTCCGTCAAAGAGAACAGGGGAGTTAGCTCAGGGAATAGCCTGTAGAGCTCCCTTGAACGACAGAACCTCCGAAACTTCGCCTTGACGCCTTGGAATTTCCCAAGGTATAATGTGATTATGGTTTGTGGACAAAAGAGTATCCACAACAACATCTTCATCACCATGATACGGGAGGGATCGTTTTGACACTTAATGCCCAACTGAATGTGTTGGAAGAGTGCGACACTAATGAAGTCATTGTAGATGAAGAGATGGTGGAGCTTGCCAAAAACGGTGATGTGGATGCCCAAGAATACTTAATTAATAAGTATAAGAACTTTGTTAGAGCAAAAGCCAGATCATATTTTTTAATTGGTGCAGATCGTGAAGATATTATCCAAGAAGGTATGATTGGTCTCTACAAGGCTATTCGCGATTTCCGTGGCGATAAGCTTTCTTCTTTTAGAGCTTTTGCGGAGCTGTGCATCACCAGGCAAATCATCACAGCTATTAAAACAGCTACCCGTCAAAAGCATATACCTTTGAACTCATATGTGTCTTTGAATAAGCCTATTTATGACGAGGATTCAGATCGGACATTACTTGATGTCATCTCTGGAACCAAGATCACCGATCCAGAAGAGTTGGTTATTAGTAAAGAAGAGTTTGATGATATTGAAGAAAAAATGGGCGAAATCCTCAGCTCCCTTGAGTGGAAAGTATTAATGGCTTATTTAGAAGGCAAATCTTATCAAGAAATTGCTGCTGAACTACATAGGCATGTAAAATCCATTGATAATGCTCTCCAGAGAGTTAAGAGAAAGTTAGAACGGTATTTAGAACGTCGAGATGCCTAGTACTATACCTTTAAACAAAAATCGCTAATGCTTCTAAATAAGCATTAGCGATTTTTGTTTAAAGGTATAGTACTAGGCATCTCGACGTTCTAAATACCGTTCTAACTTTCTCTTAACTCTCTGGAGAGC
>JAAZLD010000462.1 GCA_012799495.1 Desulfitobacterium sp.
ATCCCAAGAAGTTTTTCAGAAGTTTAACAGTGAGCTAAATAAACAGCTGAAAAAAGCTAATTCATCCCTCAGAAAGAAACGGATTTTTGGGATTCTAAATAGAGCGGCAATAGCCGTAGTGCTTATGGTAGTCTTATTATTCGCCACTGTATCAAATGTCCAGGCTATAAGAAATAAGGTATTGAACCTGTTCATAAATGTTCAATCAGACCGTACCTCATTCCAGTTGAAAGATAGCGGGACAAGTGCTCATGATGGTACTCCTGTTGTTAATTGGACTAATGCTTATGTGCCAACATATTTACCGGAAGGTTATGAAATTAGTAATATCTCCAGCAGTAGCCTATTTAAGAAAATCGAATTTACTAATCAGCAGAACAAGACTATTTCCTACTCAGAGTTAGATGAATTTGGCGAGCCTGCAGTGGATACAGAGAAAGCGGAAAAATTTGAAACAATCGATATCAATGGACGTCAAGGAAATATAGTGGTTAAAAATCCTTTAGTAGCAATTGTTTGGGAAACGGATGGTTGTTTGTTTATGATTCAAGCTCCGACAAGTGAAGAAGATACAGCAATAGAGATCGCTCGTAGTGTTAAATATATTGAGTAGAAATTACTAGAATATTGTTGCAAAAAACATCCTGGGTTGTCTTTATTTATGACAATTAAAACAAGGAGGCTTTTATATGAAAAGAATGATTTGTTTGTTTCTTATGATTTTTTTGCTTGCTTTCTCAGTGGTACCCATCTACGGGTCAGAAACAAGGAGCCTGGAGAAGGAAAGTATTATCTCTCCAATGTTCGTACATATTCACCATATAATTCCGGGACTAAAAATTGATTCATCGGGAAAAGCGACTTCACTTGGTGTAGCTGGGACTTATAGTAGTTCTCATACTATAAATATGAATGTTGAATTACAAAAGCTATCTGGTAGCAGTTGGAATACAATTAAGAACTGGACCGCATCAGGACCTGGATACCCTAGTGGTGTAATGTTAGAAAGAGATTGGTATGTTGTTAAAGGAACTTATCGGGTTTCTGTAACAGTACAAGTATATGATAGTTTTGGAAGATTACTCGAAACTCAAACAGCATCAACATCTCCAAGAGTATATTAGAATAACAACCTAACATAACCAACCTTTTCAAACCTTGCTAACCAGCATCAAAATCATATATAAAATCAGCCGATAAACTAACTCACATCTTTCCATCCATATTCACTCTTAAAGGGCCTTAATTGGCCCTCTTTTTAATACATTTCCCAGAAAAACGTTGCAAAAATCCTCTAAAGTTGTCTATCTATAATGGAGTAGTATTAAGCCATACATATGTTCAATTAGCCGTTAGGGGGGATATAGTGAATCATTCAAAAATCAAGGTATTACTTGCTGATCAGCAACCCCTATTTGCCGAAAAAATTGCCTCGCTCTTAATGTGGGAACCGGATATGGAAGTTGTGGGTATCGCTTTAAATACCATGGATTGTTTCAGAATAATTGAGAAAGTTCCATCAAGCGTAGTCTTGATCGATAGCAATTTAACTAGTCTCTATAGTATGGAAATCATGGGGCAGCTTGATAAAGAATATCCAGATACAAAATTCATCCTACTTATAGGTAAAAACCCGGAAAGATATATCAGGACAACTATTATTAAAAATGTGGCGGGATTCCTTTCAAGGGATTGCACAAAAGAGGAAGTAATCAAAGCAATTCGAAGTGTTGCCAAAGGTAGAATTTACTTTTCCCCAGCACTTTCCACATATTTTAAAGAACTAATAGTTAACCTCAATGATAAAATTTCTGAAACCTCTCAACCACCCTCATTTCAGGCTCCCCAAAGAAAAAACTTCCCTCAAAAGCTAACAAAGAGAGAGACTGAGATCCTGGAATTGATGGCGCGAGGTTTAAAAAACAGAGAAATCGCCCTAACTTTAAACATATCAGTTCATACGGTGGGGAATCATATAAGCAAAATCTTGAATAAATTCGAGGCTAAGTCTCGTCTGGAAGCCATCGCAAACTACCGGCAAATAAAATTTCTGCTAACTAGCCAAGAGGAGAAAGGTTGTGGTACAGTAAAGTTGAAAGGAGAGTAGCTATGGAATTTAAATATTTTATGCCTACAGAAATTTACTTTGGTGAAAATGCAGTATTAAAGAACAAAGAAGTTTTAAGAAAATTAGGCCGCAAGGCTTTTATAAGTACAGGGCGTAGCTCTGCCAAGAAAAATGGTTCCTATAATGATGTGACCAAAGCCTTAGCTGAGGTGGGTATAGAATATTTACTTTTTGATGAAGTAGAGGAAAACCCATCTTTAGAAACCATCGCTAAAGCTAGCGATCTAGGTAAAGAGAATAATGTGGATTTTGTCATAGGGATCGGTGGGGGCTCCCCCATGGATGTGGCAAAAGCTATTGCCGTATTTATCAAAAATCCTAA
>JAAZLD010000463.1 GCA_012799495.1 Desulfitobacterium sp.
ATTTTACTTCCTCCTTCAATCCCAATCTCATCTTTTGAAAAGTGAAATTCTATTTGAACAAGTTAACCAATTTCTTGTCTTTATGATAAGGGAAGAGAAGGAAAATGAATGTGACTGGAATCAAATTAAAAAAATGAGGTAAATTTTGTTTTTACCTCAAATCGCGAACCTGCATTTTTGCTAATTCCTTTTCCCTTTTGTCATGGAGATGTTTTCTACCGCTTTTCCATTCCGCATAAAGAAACAAGATCCCTAAGAGAAGAATAAGTACATATTTAAGAAAGCTATCAATCTGATTTGTTACTAACATCCAGGTCAATACCCCACTATAGGCAATGGGGATGATTACTCCCCAATAGGGGTTTTCCCTTGTTGAAAAAAAGAATTGCAGAGCTAAAACACCAACAGCAATAAATACACCATAAAAACCTAAGTCCATTACTCCTGACCCCTTTCTTTTTTATATTTCTCTATAATTAGTTTTGCATCTTCCACACTTATACGATCATCGATTGTCAGACGCTTGATAAATTTAATAAACTCCTCATTTTCCAAGGAATCATTCAGTTTTATTTTTTCGATTAAACGGTCAAGTCTAAGTCTTACCGTTGGATAAGAAACGTCATAAATCTTGGCAATTTCTTTTAAAGAACCAGAGTTTAAAACGAAGTTTTTGATAAACTCCAGGTCTTCATTTTCTAAGGCTAAAACCCAGTTGGGTATATTATTTCTATCCACCTTTGCCCTCCTTCTCCGACTTTTGTATATCTTTAATATTATTTTAATATATACTTCAATAATATTCAAGTATTATTTAACTTTATTAAATACATTATTTAGATTAGCTTTAAAGGTTCTAATAGAAACCTGTTATAGCACCCTCTAAACCCTGCTCTAAGCTCATTAAACCCTGCTCTAAGCTCATTAAACCCTGCTCTAACACCCTCTAAACCCTGATCTATCAATAAAAAAGAGACACATCCCTGGGATGATGCCTCTACTTTTCCTTGCCAACAACAAATCCTTATGTTAAATCCTCTAGATCCTCTAAGTTGTTGATAATAATTCTTTTATTACCTACTAACTCAATAAATCCTTCCTCTTGCATACTAGATAGCTTTCTACTCATAGTTTCCCTGGTGACCCCAATAAAATTAGCCATTTCTTCTCTAGTCAAACTCAAATCCAGGACTATTCGATCATCTCTCTTATAACCAAAATTCTTAGCGAAATTGATTAGCAGGCTGGCAATCCGTGCCTCCATATCTTTAGTGCTTAAGGTCTGCACTAAGTTTTCCAGTTTTTCTAAACGATCATGAACGCTTTCAAGGATTCGTAAGGAAATTTCCGGATTTTCCTTGAGGATCTTATCAAAATCATCTTTGGCAATAGTACATACACTTACATCTTCGATAGCCTCCCCATTAGATTGGAAAACTCCTTTCTTTAAGAGGCTTAGATCCCCCAAAAAATCTCCTTCAGATAATATATAGAGAATTTGTTCCTTACCTTCCCTAGTATATCTAAAGATTTTAATCTTTCCCTCATGAACTATCACAAAGCGGTCAGACAGATCCCCTTCCCAAAAAACTACCTGGCCCTTTTTATATCTACGTCTGGTAATCCGTTTGGTGATCATAGCCAACTGTTCATTGGCTAAGTTAGAAAAGATGGGGACTTTCGCTGCACAGAATTCTCCTGAAGCATGACGGCACCCACACTCATGAGCAACGGCACAGGATTTCATAATTTAATTCTCCTTCATTCATTAATTAACTATTATTTTATATTATATCAATTTTATCGTAATGGAGCGAGAACCCTATTTACTCCTTGTACCTTGTGTTTTAGAATAAGATATGGTAGTTTATCAATAAGGATTTTGAGAGTAAAGGCGCTCTTGAGAGATTTTCGCATTTTTCCCATTCCTATTTAAGAAAATCCCTTAGAGTGTCTAATTGTTGATTAATTAGATGGAGGAAAAACATGGACATCTTCGGTAAAAATGTCTTTAATGATGCAGTAATGCGGGAGTGGCTACCACCAGAGATATATAAAGCATTACACGAAACTATAGATGAAGGACTGCCTTTAGAATTAGAAGTTGCTGAGGAAGTAGCTAAAGCTATGAAAAATTGGGCTATTGCTAATGGGGCTACTCATTATACCCATTGGTTCCAGCCAATGACTGGCTTTACAGCAGAAAAACATGATTCTTTCCTCACTCCAAAAAAAGATGGCAGCGTTATCATGGAGTTCTCCGGAAAAGAGCTGATCAAAGGAGAACCAGATGCTTCTTCTTTCCCTAACGGGGGAATTCGTTCCACCTTTGAAGCTAGAGGATACACAGCCTGGGACTGTACTTCTCCAGCCTTTTTACGTGAAGATGCGGGCAAAGTAATCCTCTGTATCCCTACTGCCTTCTGCTCTTATACAGGAGATGCATTAGATAAGAAAACTCCCCTCCTCAGATCTATGGAAGCCCTCTCCAAACAAGCCCTCCGTATCCTCCGTTTATTTGGTAATACTACTGCCAAGCGAGTCACCCCCACTGTGGGAGCCGAACAAGAATTCTTCCTCATTGAAAAAAAATACCACCAAAAACGTTTGGATCTCATGCTTACTGGTCGCACTTTGTTTGGAGTTCTCCCTCCTAAGGGACAAGAAATGGAAGACCATTATTTCGGCACTATCAATGAACGGGTTGCCGCTTTTATGCAAGAAGTTAATACAGAACTTTGGAAAATGGGGATTTGTGCCAAGACCCAACACAAAGAATCCGCTCCTGGCCAATACGAGCTCGCTCAAATGTATGACTCAGCTAATATCGCTACGGACCATAACCAACTGATTTTAGATACCTTACATAAGGTTGCTAATCGCCATAGTCTGGCCTGTTTACTTCATGAAAAACCCTTTGCCGGGGTCAACGGTTCAGGTAAACACAATAACTGGTCCTTAAGCACTGATGAAGGTGTAAACTTACTAGAGCCAGGGAATACACCCCACGAAAACGCTCAATTCCTGACTTTTCTCTGTGCAGTGATTAAAGCTGTAGATGAATATCCCGAACTACTGCGAGCCTCAGCGGCTAACGCCGGAAACGATCACCGTTTAGGAGCCCATGAAGCTCCACCTGCCATTATTTCTATCTTCCTGGGAGAAGAGTTAGCAGATATTCTTGAGCAACTAAAAAATGGCAAACCCTATTCTTCTAAACAAGGGGGACAATTAACTAGCGGAGTTCTTACTCTTCCCACTCTGCCCAAAGACTCTACAGACCGCAACCGGACTTCTCCCTTTGCTTTTACAGGGAATAAGTTTGAATTCCGGATGGTACCATCCTCTGCTTCTATAGCAGATCCTAATACGGTCCTTAATACCATCGTGGCAGAAGTTCTTCGGAAGATGGCAGATCGTCTAGAAAAAGCATCAAACTTCCATGAAGAATTACAATCAATTCTCCAGGAGATTGCTGTCAATCACTCCCGGATTATTTTCGATGGGAACGGCTATTCCGAAGAATGGGTAGAAGAGGCTCGAAAACGAGGCTTACCAAATATAACTTCCACTGTAGAAGCTTTATCCGCTTTAATCAGTGAGAAAACTGTCCAGCTTTACGAAAGACATAAAGTCTTCAATAATACAGAACTTCATGCTCGCTACGAAATTTATCTGGAGCAGTATTCTAAAACTATTAACATCGAAGCTTTAACAATGATCGATGTAGCTAAGCGGCAAATCTTCCCCACAGTTATGCGCTACACTACAGAGTTAGCTAATTCTATCAATACCATAAGGCTTACAGATCCCAACCTAGATGTTTCTGCTCAGTCATCTTTGCTTAAAAAAACCACCACTTTCCTTAATGAATTAAATAATCGCATTGACGCTTTGAAAGATGCAACAACCCAAGCCAAGGAATTACATGGAGAGCCTTATAAACAAGGTATTTTCTATCGAGATGTTGTCTTTCAAGCTATGAAGGAGCTGCGCAATATCGTAGATCAATTAGAGGTTCTTATAGATTATGAAATGTGGCCTTTACCTTCATACACAAAAATGCTCTTTAGATTATCTTAATAAGCTTAGATAAACCTAAAGCCCTTAGATTTCTAAGGCCTTTATCTTGAGAATTCCATATAGAAGATAAAACCTCATTTCTTACTATGATAAAAAGATTTACACTTTCATTATTAGTAGTGATAGGTAAATCATCTTCCTAAGCTAGCACTAGGCTAGCTTTTTATTTTTGGGGTAATTTAAAAGATATATGTTATACTTACAAAGTTAGACATTAAATGTCACTATTTTACTTCGAGAGCGTGATAATATGGAAACCCAAGTATTTATTGTTCGTATCGATTTTGTAGACCGTCCAGGTCTTGGCTATGAGATCTTCCAACGTTTTGAAGACCATAAAGTGGACAAAATCGCCATGG
>JAAZLD010000464.1 GCA_012799495.1 Desulfitobacterium sp.
TACTAACCCTACTCATTATGCTGTTGCTTTGCGATATAATCCTGAGGAAGGGGATACTGCTCCCGTAGTTGTGGCTAAAGGAGCAGATCATTTAGCCTTAAGGATCAAAGAATTGGCTAAAGAATATGAGATTATTACTGTGGAAAACAAGCCTTTGGCTAGAGCTCTCTACGATCAAGCAGAGGTTGGTCAGGATATTCCAACGGAACTTTATAAAGCTGTAGCTGAAGTTCTAGCTTTTGTCTATCGTCTGAAGAAAAAACGCTACATAGTGTAAGGAAGGAGGAAACATCATGGCCACTAATGTCAAAAGCAAAGGCCGCTTCAAGATGGATATAGACGTAATGGCGGCCATATTCATCGTTTCAGTCGTGGTTTTGATGGTTGTTCCTATTCCTCCCGGCTTACTGGATGTTTTGCTGACCATTAGTATTTCTGTCTCTGTTTTATCTTTGATGCTAGCAGTCTTCACAAAGGATCCCTTAGAATTTTCCGTTCTTCCTTCCTTAATCTTGGTAGTTACTTTATTTCGCCTTTCTCTTAATGTTTCAGCTACCAGATTGATTTTATTAGAGGCCCATGCTGGGGACGTAATCCAGCAATTCAGGGAGTTTGTCGTTCAAGGAAACGCAGTAGTTGGTTTTATTCTTTTTGCCATTTTAGTAGTGGTGAACTTTATCGTTATTACTAAGGGTTCCGAACGGGTATCAGAAGTAGGAGCCCGTTTCACTTTGGACGCTATGCCTGGTAAGCAGATGAGTATTGATGCTGATCTCAATGCCGGGATGATTACTGAGGAAGAGGCTCGACAGCGGCGGCAATTGATCCAAAAAGAGGCGGATTTTTATGGAGCCATGGATGGTGCCAGTAAATTCGTCAAGGGAGATGCTATAGCTGCTATCATCATCCTCATTATCAATATTATCGGTGGAATTATCATCGGGGTCGTCATGAATGATATGGAGATCCTGCAGGCCATTAACCACTACACCTTACTAACTATCGGGGATGGTCTTGTAACTCAAATTCCAGCTCTCTTGATGGCTACTGCCACAGGTTTGGTAGTAACTCGAGCAGCTTCGGAAAGTAATCTAGGGGAAGATATTTCCCGGCAGCTTTTCCGTAACCCTCAGGCTTTATATATTACTGCAGGGGTAGCTATTGCTTTAGCACTTTTAGGCTTACCAAAAGCCCCTCTTTTTCTAATTGCAATAGCCTTAATTGCAGTAGCCTATGTTATGGATAAGGGAACTAAGAAGGCTGTTATAGATGAGACAGCGGCAGCCCGGGAAACTGCTATCGAAGAAAGTAAAAAACCGGAGAATGTCCTCAACCTTCTACATGTGGATAATATGGAGTTAGAATTGGGCTATGCTCTGATAGCTTTAGTAGATACCCAGCAGGGTGGGGATCTACTAGAGAGGATCGTGCTAATTCGTCGACAAATAGCTAGTGAATTAGGCTTTATTGTCCCTGTGATCCGGGTACGTGATAATATGAATTTACAGCCTAATCAATATTCCATTAAAATTCGTGGAGCAGAAGTAGCTACTGGGGAGATTTTAGCTGATCATTATCTTTCCATGAGTAGTGGATTAGGGGATGATAATATTCCCGGAATACCCACTAAAGAACCAGCCTTTGGTCTGGATGCTAAGTGGATTAACGCTGTTTATCGGGAAGAAGTGGAAATGAACGGAGGAACAGTGGTGGATGCTCCTACAGTATTAGCCACTCATCTAACTGAAGTAATTAAATCCTATGCTTGGGAAATCTTAAGTCGCCAAGATGTGAAAAATCTTCTGGATCATGCCCGGGAGCAGGCTCCTGCAGCAGTGGACGATGCTATGGAGCATTTAAACTTAGGACAGGTCCAAAAGATTCTGGCCAATCTTTTGAGAGAAAGAGTTTCTATCCGGGATATGGTGACTATTTTAGAGACTTTAGCAGATTATGCAGGGAGTACCAAGGATTTGGATCGCTTAACAGAATATGTTCGTCAATCCTTAGCTCGTCAAATTGTCCAGCCCCTTTTAGGGCCTAATAAAGAGCTACCAGTACTTACTTTGGAGCCCCAATTAGAGCAGATGATTTTAGATAGTGTTCAGACGGCGGATTTCGGTAGTTATCTAACTCTAGATCCCAGAGTATTACAAGATTTGATGCAATCCTTAGTAACAGAAGTGGAAAGAATGGTTCTCAATGGTCATAATCCGGTCTTGGTCTGTGCGCCGGTAGTTAGAATTAATCTTAAGCGTGTAACGGAAAGACAATTACCCCAGCTGATTGTTTTATCCTATAATGAACTGGTTCATGAGGTACAAGTTCAGGCAGTAGGGATGGTGAATATAGCAAATGCGAGTTAAACGATTTGTGGGAGACACTGTTGCCGAGACTATGGGGAAAGTGAAGAAAGAACTGGGCTCAGATGCAGTGATCTTGCAAACTAGGCAATTTAAAGAGGGAGGTTTTCTGGGGCTTTTTGGCCGTCCACGGGTGGAAGTGATGGCTGCTATAGAGGAAGAACCAGTGCGTAAAAAAGAAGATATCTTTCTTAAACCTAATACTCAAGGTTCTTTTCCAAACTCTCGAGAGTCTTTTTCTAACTCTCAAGGTTCTTATACAACCTTACAGGATTCACTTAATAAAGATTCTGAAACCGGGACAAAATCTTCAACAGCCTCGGCAGGAGGAATAAATTCTCTAGCTAATAGGAGAAATTCCTCGGAAGGTAGCAAGAATTTTTATCCTCGGAACCCTTATGCAGATGGAACAAGCAATGGAGTAAGCAATGGAGCAAGCTCTAAAGTTCATTCACTGGAAGCTGAGTTTCAAGAAATGCGCAAGCTCTTAGAAAATATGAATCGTCAAATAGAAGGACTAGACGGGGACCAAGGAGTGTATCCCGAGCCTTTGCAAAAATGGGCATCCCTCTTACGGGAGAGAGGGATTGAGGGAAAACTTGTTAAAAGGTTGATGCGGAATATCCAGCAAAATGTCCGAGAAGAAGACTGGGCAATAGATCAGCGGGTACGGGCTTGTCTCAAGGAAAACATCAGACAGATTTGTGCTAATACAGCTGCAATACAGCCTGGGGTTCGCAAGCCGAGGATCGTTGCTCTTATCGGCCCTACTGGAGTAGGAAAAACTACTACCATTGGGAAATTGGCAGCAGGTTTTAGTATTGTAGATAAACGGAAAGTGGCCTTGATTACAGCAGATACTTATCGAGTTGCAGCTGTGGAACAATTAAAGACTTTTGGGGAGATTATCGGGGTACCTGTAGATGTAGTAATGACTCCTTCCGGCCTTAAAGAGGCCATCCAGCAACATTGGGATAAGGAATTGATTTTTATCGATACAGCTGGTCGTAGTCCCCATCATGATCTCCATATGTCTGAACTACGAGCTTTTTTGGAAAAAGCTGAACCGGAACTGACTATGTTGGTGATGAGTGCTGCCACTCAGAGTTCTGACTTAGCTAAGATCTATGAAAGGTTTGAACCTCTTACTACCCATTTGATTTTTACCAAGTTAGATGAAACTGTAAGTGGTGGTACGATTCTAAACCTTTTAGATAAAGTGAATTTACCAGTTGCCTATATTACCAATGGGCAAAATGTCCCCGATGATATTGAGGTAGCTACCCCAGAACGTTTGACCCGCTATATTCTGGGGGAGGAGGATCGCCGTGAATGATCAGGCAAAGGTATTAAGACGCCTTGTTTCCCAGCAAAAAAAGCAAGAGAGGCAAGGGTTGCGGGTCTTTGCTGTTACAAGTGGCAAAGGGGGAGTAGGCAAGACTAATTTTAGTGTCAACCTAGGGTTAGCCTTAACTGATTTGGGCCATAAAGTGATTCTCTTTGACGGGGATCTAGGTTTAGCTAATTTGGATATTGCCTGTGGAGTAACTCCTCGCTACACACTTGAACATCTCTTAAATGGTGAAAAGACAATTGAAGAGATCCTGATTCGTGGGCCTAAGGGTATTGGTATTTTACCAGGAGGCTCTGGAGTTCAGGATTTGGCTAATATCGAGCGTGAACGCTTAATAGAAGTAATTCAAAACCTAAGCAAATTAGAGGGACTGGGAGATATTGTTATTATCGATACGGGAGCGGGATTAGGTCAAAATGTGCTGAACTTTTTAAAGGCCGCTGATGATATTATTTTGGTCACTACTCCTGAACCCACCTCTTTAACAGATGCCTATGGGCTTATGAAAACTTTACAAAGGAACCATAGTTTTCATACCATAAATATAGTAGTTAATCGAGTGATTAAGGAAAAGGATGCTAGGGATACTTTTAAGCGACTGGAAAGTGCTGCTAATCGGTTTCTTAATCTGCCTTTAGAATTATTAGGCTGGATTTATGAGGATGTGGCTGTAGGAAAGGCTATTATGAAGCAAGAACCCATCGGAATCTCCTACCCCCATAGTCCTGCTTATCAATGTATTCAGTGGATTGCCAGCTCTGTATCAGGGATATATCTTGATCCTCCCAAACAAGCAGGAGGAATTCGAGGATTTTTAACGAAACTCTTGCGTAGCTTCTAATTTCCATTTCATTGATGTACTCTATTAATATGATGATATACAGGAAACAACTTTATGGGGGGTGAGGGCAGGTGTCATACCATGAAAAACTTGTTCCTGGGCTTGCCGTTGAGCTGTACATTCCCGATGGAGATTATGAAGGAACATATCGGACCCATGTGGATGAAGTGGGGCAGACTCGAATTTCTGTTTATGCACCTCAGCATCAAGGGGTTATTATTCCTATTCATGCAGGGACTTTCGTGGAGCTCTCCTTTTGGGATGAAGTTGCTTCATATAAATTTGGCACCAAGGTTATTCAGCGAATCGCAGTGCCGATACCTGTTTTCGTATTGGAATTTCCAGATGAAATTAAACGTGTCCAGCGTAGGAACTATGTTCGTGTTCCTGCTTTTTTTCCTCTAAATTATCAAGTGCTGGAGAAAACCGGCTTAAGTGATCTGAAAAAAGGTTATATGCAGGACTTAAGCGGTGGGGGCATGCGTTTTCATACTCAGGAAAAATTAGATGTAGGAACTATTCTCTATGCTTTCTTAGATTTGCCTTCTGGAACCTTAGGAACACCAGGAAGAGTTACCAGAGTTTCTCAGGTGGAAGATAGTAAATATTTTTCTACTTCTGTAATGTTTCATCAGATTACTGAGCGAGATCGGGATA
>JAAZLD010000465.1 GCA_012799495.1 Desulfitobacterium sp.
AACCTGTCCCTCTGGCTCACCTTGCTTTTCCCAAATCAGAAAAGTCAAGGGAGAAAGAAATCATCCCCCTCTTTTCTGATCCGCTCTTTTTTCAGTAAGGTGCCAATTGCTCTTTTAAAGGCTCCTTTACTCATTTGAAAGGCTTGTTGAATTTCCTCAGGGGCAGCTTTTTCGTTAAGGGGCAATTTTCCACCATTAGCTAACATAGCATTAATCAGAAGTTCCCCGTCGATGTTCATTTGTTCATGGGCTAAATTTCGTGGGGAAAGATCTAATTTACCATCTTCCCTAACCCGGATAACCCGAGCTTGAACTATCTCTCCCCAAGTTCGCTTAACAAAATTCTCATTATTAGGAATCAATCCTTGATAAAGATTGTCCACAGCGACAAAGATCCCAATTTGGGGATTGATGGCATAAATGGTTCCTGTAATGGTATCGTTTTTTTTGTAGGGGGAAGTTACTTTTAAGAAGTCTCCTATATCTGTTGTACAGCTAAGTCGACCACTTTTATCAAGATAAAGGTAGACAAGATAGCTTTTATCAACTTCGATAGGATATTTTTGCTCCCGGAAAGGAAGAAATAACCCTCTATCTAGCCCCAAATCCAGAAAGGAGCCAACTTTCGTATTAGCAGTCACTTTAAGATAAGCTAGTTCCCCAACTTGAGCAAAAGGCTTTTTTATAGTAGCAATTAAGCGGTCTTCAGAATCATGGTAGATGAAGACTGAGACTTCATCCCCATCTTTTAAACCTGAGCATTCCTTTCCAGGTAGCAGTATATTATCTCGGCGATTACCTGTACCAGCATCCAAATACATACCAGAAGGAGTGGTATAAAGAATTTTTAAGTGGTTAATCTTTCCGACCTTAATCATTTGATTCCCTCCTTATGTAAAGATATTAAAGTATTAAATAATATCCTCTAAATAGTACTTTTCCATCAAATGCCCCAGTTTTAGAAATATATAAACATCAAGATTTAGATATACAAGAATAAAGAATTTGCTAAATTCACAAATTGGTATCAATTAAAAAGCGAAGTTACCCTTAACAAAGATAGGGACTTCCCGTTCATCTTGGGTAATACCAGTAATAGAAAGATCAGGAGTACCAATCATAAAATCTTCATGTATTAAGGAGTCATTGGCTCCAGCAACTAATAATTCTTCCTCTGAGAGCTTATCACCATTCTTAAGGTTTACAGGGTAAGCTTTCCCAATAGCTAAATGACAGGCAGCATTTTCGTCAAAAAGGGTATTATAAAAAAGAATTCCTGAATTTGAGATAGGGGAGTCATAAGGGACTAAAGCAACTTCTCCAAGGTAATGAGAGCCTTCGTCAGTATTGATGAGACCTTTTAACTGTTCTAATCCTTCTTCCGCAGTACACTCGATAATGCGACCATCTTTAAAAGTAAGGGAAAAATTAGTTATAAGATTGCCATTATAGTTTAAGGGCATAGAAGAGACAACCTTTCCATTTACCTTTGTCCGATGGGGCATCGTAAATACTTCTTCCGTAGGCATATTAGCTATAAATTCGATACCATCGGCGGTATAATCTGGACCTCCTATCCAAAGATGATCCTCAGGCAATCCAATCGAAAGATCCGTACCTAATGAATTTTTAAAGTGCAGGGATTTGAAATTATGGGAGTTAAGAAAATCCATAGTTCTTTGTAAGTTATTTTTGTGGTCTTCCCAGGCTTGTACTGGATCATCCTGATCTACTCGGACGGAGCTTAATATAGCTTCCCAGAGTTTTTCCATAGCATCTTCCTTTGTTTCACCGGGAAAGACTTTTTGTGCCCAAGCTTCTGTAGGAACAGAAACTACACACCAAGGATTTTGATTGCTCATCAGTCTTTCACGATACTCCTTCAGGGCAGTAGAGCTTGCTCTTTGGGCTCTAACCATCCGTTCGGGATTAACATCCTTCATTAATTCAGGATCGTTGGCCGCGATACTAATAAATGCAGCTCCCTGTTGAGCATAATTTATGTAAAAGGATTTTTGCCACTGAGGGAAATCATCAAAAATTTCTTCTTGTCCATGAAGGAAGCGAATTTTCGATGTTACTTCATCTTTCCAAAAAACAGCTACATCTTTGGCCCCTTCTT
>JAAZLD010000466.1 GCA_012799495.1 Desulfitobacterium sp.
AAGGTCAGCAATCCTGCCACATGACCCTTCATCCGCTTAATAGCCAATGCCCAAAAGAGGAAGAAAATCGGAATAGCAACTACGAGAGCAGTTAGGAAAACACTATCACCTAAGGCAGTGTAATTCTGACTCCAAGGCATAATTCATACTCCCTTTCCTTGTGGATTTTTCCTAGTACAGCTATTTCATGAACCTTTCTGTAGTAAATTCTGTACCTCGAAGTTAATTCTGCACCCCCTTTAACATTCTTAAAATAATAATGAATTATTGCTTATCTAAAATTGTATAGAAAAATTAAAAATCACAGGCAATTTACGCAAAAAAGACAGGAATCCCGGTGTAAGATGCCAGAATTCCTGTCTGAAATATTCTTATTTTTATTTAACTTTCCTTAAAGGTATACATTACACTACTTAAAGGTGGACACTTACTATCCTTAAAGATCTAACCGTTCCCGAAAAGCCTTCACATAAGTGCGACTAACTGGAACTTCAGTACCGCCCTCCATTAAAAGATTATAGGTGCTATTAAACCAGGGAGTAATGGAAATTATTTTATTAAGGTTGGCTAAAAAGCTTTTATGGACCCGCAAAAAAGGCTTCCCTAAGAGATTTTCCAACTCGCTTAAGGTGTAATGGGTGAGATAACTTCCTTTTTCCGCAAAAACTCTTACGGAACGATCTTCGATAGTTGCATAAATAATCTCTTTAGGAGGTATAAGGTAGATCCTCCCATTTTCCTCTACTTTAAGTTTTCCTGATTCGTGACCAGGCTTGAGTAGAGAATAGATCTGGTCGATCTTTTGTAAAAAATCATGAGAAGCACTCCCTGCACTCCCTGGGGAATCACCAGAAGACTTCCTCTCATCTAAACGCTTTTGGAGACGTTGGATTGTCTCTTTTAAGCGATCTTCCTTAAAGGGTTTTAATAAATAATCTATAGCGTTAACATCAAAAGCTTTGAGGGCATATTGATCATAAGCAGTGGCAAAAACCACTGCTGTATCTATTTCTTCATTTAATATTTTCCGAGCTACATCTACCCCTGATCCGTCAGGCATTTGAATATCTAAAAAGGTGACATCAGGGCGTAATTCTTTGACTATTGCCAAAGCTTCCTTAGCAGTAGCAGCTTCCCCTACTATCTCAATATCTTCCTGTTGGCTAAGAAGATAAATCAACTCTTCGCGGGCTGGTCGTTCATCATCTACCACAACTACTCTCATAGTTCTACTCCTTTAGACTATTTCTAATTCCTTAGGTTTCTTATACTTTTAGGCAATTTCTACTTTCCCTATTTCCGGTATGAATAAAGTAATAGAGGTACCCTTGAAAATCTCGCTCTCAATTTCCAGTCGAGCTTGCCCATGGTAGGCATGCCTCAGCCTTTGGGATACATTATTTAGGCCAATACCCAAACCCTTACTCCGAATTTTTTCCCCAGCCTGAATTTGCTTGAGAGTCTCTTCTTCGATACCTACTCCATTATCTTGGATACAAATTTTCAAAAAATTATTTTCAATAGCTGCTTTGATTAAGATTTCCCCAGGCTCTTGAGAAGGGTAAACCCCATGCTTAATAGCATTTTCTACTAAAGGTTGCAAAGTTAGTCCTGGAAGACTCCAATTTAAAGCTTCCGGCTGAATATCCTCGATTATTTTTAGGCGATCAGAAAAACGGGCTTCTTCAATAGCCAGATAAGCCCGGATATGCTCAAATTCCTCTTCTAGAGTTACATAACCCTCCCCACTCTGGAGGTTTTTCCGAAAGAAATCCCCTAGCCGCAAGAGAAGTTCCCGGGCTTTTTCCGGATTTGTCCGGCAAAAAGATACAATTGTATTAATAGCATTGAATAAAAAATGAGGGTTAATCTGAGCTTCCAGAGCCCGCAGTTCCGCCTTATTGATCAGTTTGGTCTTTACTTCTAATTCAGCCAATTCTAATTGGGTGGAAAAAATCATGGCCAGTCCGGAAGCAAACTCCCAGTCTACTTGGGACATCCTGGGCCTTTCTCCTCGGTATATTTTCAGAGTACCAACGATTAAGTCCTGATTTCGCAAAGGGACGATCAAAGCTGAATACAATGGACAATCTTTATTAGGACAGCCGATCTTCTCTTTAGATTCTACTAATTTTATCTCCCCTGTGGCGATGGCCTCGAGAGTCGCTTTAGTTTGAATTTCCATATGCCCTTTATGATGATCACACCCTTTACCAGTAAAGGCCAAGACCTTTTCGCCATCAGTAATAGATACTGCATCATAATCTGCCCGCTGGAAAATTATTTTAACCACTTTAGATGCGGTATTCTCATTGAGGCCCATTCTTAAAATTGGTAGTGTTAAGTTAGCGATTTCCAAAGCCTTCTGAGCTTGTAAAGCACCGATTCTATCTTCTTCCGCCAGGGCACTTTGGGCGATACCATAAAACAAGGCGATCCCGATACCATTCATAATGATCACAGGGAAAGCGATTGTCTCCATCAATTGTACTCCTGAGGAAAATGGTAGAGAAAAGAGAATTAAAACAATCTCGATAACTTCAGCTACCATCCCGATAATGAGGGTCTCTTTCCAAGACAAAACTCTAGGCGAAGTGGATTTGGAGACATAGCCAGTTAATAAACCTGCTAGGACTGTTGCGATACCACAGCTAAGAGCAGTGGCACCCCCTAGTAAGAGGCGGTGTCCCCCGGCGAGGATTCCAGCCATGATCCCAACAAATGGCCCTCCTAATAAACCACCGGCAGCAATCCCGATAATCCTGGAGTTAGCCAAAACCCCTTCTACCGGCACCCCAATATAAGTCCCTAAAATCCCGATTCCACCGAAAAAAAGGATCAGAAGGGTCTTTTCCCTTTTGCGCACATTTCCTCGGATGGTCCGTTTAAAGATAGGGGTTTTGCTAAAAACAAAAGCCAAAGTGACTATTAAACTCATACTTAAGGTGAGATTTTGCAAAGTTAAAAAGAACATAAAAATAACTCCTATATTGCTAGAATTAAATTACCGCTAAGATTACATTGTAGCTTGTTTTGATCAACAAAACAAACACCTAATAATTACAAGGAAAACTAGAAAAGGCTTAAAGCAAAAGGCTAAGGTGTAGTTTTAAAGGAACATCTGGGCAATAATCTCTATAAGCCAATTCAATATTTGGTGTTGGTTACCTAAAAAAATAAAGGGTTTGGGACGCCGGATTATTTGAATTCTCCGTTGTCACAAACCCTTTTGAACTATTTTGAGAAGCTTACTTATGTTCGATTTCTGTCACACATTCTGTTTTAATCTTTTCCACTAAGAAT
>JAAZLD010000467.1 GCA_012799495.1 Desulfitobacterium sp.
ATCTTATCAATTTCAAATGATCCTTCTGCGAATGATACCTGACCTGGAAAAGTAATAGTTCCTGTTCCCGAATCAAACTTAATACCAGCTACAAATTCACTTAGTCCATCCTCTTCTTCTAAATCATATTTATCTATTGTTTCCTGGCTAAAAATGTCATTAATATCCACACCTTTACCAGCAAACATTTCCTTTAAATTAATAAATGCTCCAATCAAGGAAGGATCAGTAAAAGTAGTACTCGATGTCCAACCATCTTTTGGAAAGTTGCCATCTTTAGGTGGATCAGCAATAGTAACTTTATTTTTCTGAGGCATTGGTTCTCCTAAAGCAAAGCGAATTCTTGAGAACTGAGAAAAGTCTGGTTCTGTTGAGTCATCTGCATCCCATGTATAGCCCATTACAAAAGCACCAGTTCCGGGTTCAATTAAACTTCCAAAACTATCCTGGCTGAAAGCACCAGCTCGGCTATATACTGTTTGACCAGCATGGTTCAAGACAAAGAAGCCGCTTCCTTGGATCATGACGTCTGTATCTTTACCTGTAGATTGAGAGCTTCCTGGGGTCATGATTTGGTCAATAGAGGTTAGTACAGAACCTAAGCCGATTTGGGCTGGGTTAGTTCCCCCTTGGTTATCTGAGGGTGAGCCGGCACCTTTCATGGTTTGGCTTAACATAGTGGAGAAGGTTACCCGGCTTCTTTTGAAGCCTGTTGTATTAACATTGGCAATGTTATTGCCGATAACGTCCATTTTAACTTGATGGTTTTTCAAACCGGAAATAGCTGAATATAAAGAACGTAGCATTCAGTTTTCCCCCATTCTTTAAATTACCTGTTTCTACATAGGACTTAGCCCTGAAACTTCAAAATTTAATCCTAATCTCAATCTTGAAAACTTATCTGAAGCACGAAAAGGTTATCTTCATTCCGGCTTTAGTCCGGTGTATTTCAATTAAGGTAAATACTCTAAGTACTTAATTCACCCTTAATTCATTCTTAATTCCCTAAACAAATTTCTGATAATCACTGTCATCATCCCCGGTATCTGGTACAGTTGGATTCACTGGTTCTCCAGTACCATCATCTTGCTCGGGAATATCATTTCCATCTTCCCCATCGATCTTACCGCCTTTTCCGTCACCTTCACCTTCGCCCTCTTCTTCAGGCTCACTCACTATGGGCTCAGTAACGGTAAGTATTTGGTTCATATCCAGGGCAACTAGATTACCGTCAGCTAGACGTAGGGTGAGTTGTGGATGTCCATCTAACCATTGGACAGCTTCTACGATTCCCTCTACAACAATAGGTTCGCCCTCTTCTCCTCCAGGAATCATTCCTGATACCTGCTTACCGATAAGGGCCGCTCCTTGAGTAAGAAGAGAATGTTGAAAGATACTAGAGAGCCCTTGGGATAGATTATCCATAGATGAGTAGATATTTGTTAATTGCTCTACTGTGCTAAATTGAGCCATCTGGGTGACCATATCCTTATTATCCATGGGGGATAGAGGATCTTGGTTAGTCAATTCTGCCACAAGTAGTTGCAAGAATGCATCCTTTCCCAGGATATCATTAGCGGCACTGCTAACTGTATCGTCTTTATCCTTAGATGAGCCCGCAGCTGAAGGATAATTATAATTCCGGTATTGAGTATCTATATTATTGCTCATATGTTCCTCCTAGGCTCGCACATTGATCCGAGGGGATCCTGTTTCCGAGTCTAACTCTTCTTCCAGTAAGGCTTCTAGGTCTTCAAGGGTTAAAATTTCTGAAGGATTGGAATCCCGTTCATGAGAACCTCCCATTCCTTCTCCTGATTGTTCCTGAAAGCCCTCTTGACCCTGCTCTCCCATCTCCATGGAGCCACACTGAATTCCCAATTGGGATAGACTTTCTCGCAATTCTCCCATGTTGTTTTGGAGCAATTGTCCGGTACTAGCCTCTGTGGCCACCATCCGCATGGCTAATTGACCATCTTCCCAACGCATGGAGATGTTGATCTCTCCTAATTCCTTGGGATAGAGCTGGATGGTTAGTTCCTGAAGTCGGGGGCGAGCTTGGTAAGCCTTTTCCCAGATTTCATTAGCTACTTGTGTCCAAACCGGAAGAGCTCTTTCTACTGCTCTACCTTGAACTGAGCCTATTTCCTTTCCTTGGGAGAGAGCTAATGCACTATCCACAAAGGATTCCTTACCAAAAGATTTAACTGTTTCATCTGAATTTGTTTTTCCATTAACACTAGCTTTATCAGCACTTTCTTCGGCCATATTTGAGAAAGAGTTTTCTCTCCCTACATTCATCTGAGATGCCAAAGAACTTTGATTTTCTTTGGAAGTACCTCCAAAAGCACCTTCTCCACCTTGGTGTTGGAAGGTTCCCTCTTGGCCGCTATTCATAGTGCCTTGAGGTAATCCTATATTTCCTACTCCACTATTCAAACCTTGCTGGGAGTTAGGTACATTGGATTCCTTTACTTGACCTTCCAAGCTTAAAAACAAACCACTGTTTAAGCGTTGAGCAGCCAGTTCCATTTTTTGTGGGTCAGTGTTTTGGTTGTTGCCAACAGATTCATGGGTCATCGGGTTTTGACCTTGAGTTTGTGGTTGGTTTTCTACCCGAATTTTCCCTGACATATTCTGAAGCATATTAACGATAAAGTTTCTATATAAATCCAACTCCGCATTTGAGGGGTTCGTTCCC
>JAAZLD010000468.1 GCA_012799495.1 Desulfitobacterium sp.
TAGCGCGTCTGCCAGTTCCGCCACGACCGCGTAACAACAATATTATATGAAAACCCTATTCTATTGTCAATAAAGGCTTTTTGTCTTAAATATTGTTCTTTAAATAAAGTTTCCACCGTCTACTACAACTGTTTGGCCTGTTACAAATCCAGCATGAGCAATCAAAGAATAGGCCACTTCAGCTACATCTTCGGGAGTACATACTCTTTGCAATGGTGTCCCAGCAGCCATATGGTCAATATGTTCCTCATGACCTTTAATCCAACGGGTTTGAACTACCCCAGGTGCAACAGAATTTACCCTAACTTCTGGTGCCAATACTCGAGCTAAAGACTTATTAACACTTATGGCAGCGGCTTTAGAAGCACAATACGCAATGGAACTTCCTTTACCTGTAAGGCCGGCAATGGAAGTAATGTTTACAATACATCCTTTTTGCTTTTTCAAATGCTCTGCAGCGGCTCGACAAGCAAAAAACAGACCCTTAACATTTACTCCAAAGATCTCATCCCAATACTCATCTTTCATACCTTCAAGATCATCGTGTTCCACAAAATGAGTCATACCTGCATTATTAACTAAGATATCTAATTGACCAAAATCCTTAACCACTTTCTCTACCATAAGTCGTACTTCTTGGTCCTTGGCAACATTAGCTTGATAAATTTCACAGGATACTCCTAGATTGCGAAGTTCCCCTTGAGTTTTGCGAGCATCCTCTTCCGACCTAGAATAATTAATCGCTATATTAACTCCCTCTTGAGCAAGTTTTAAGGCGATAGCCCGTCCAATTCCTGTGCCTCCACCTGTAATTAAGGCTGTTTTTCCTTGCAACATATTTTATCCCCCTTATTTAAATTAAATTAAAGTTTTATCCCTAGTATAACTGAGATTAAACTAATGGACAATATATGTATTATACTATAATTCTTAGGAAATCTCTCTGTTTTGCTACAGGATGTTTTTTAATATTCAGTAGGCAATCTACTTGGTATTTTTTCCTATCTTTTAGAGATACTAAATAGAAAACCTGTACGAATAGCCGTTAGTTCTACAGAGATTTTTATATAAAGGACTGATAACATGTCTTCTCTAGATGTCGACACGCTAAATGATCCTGAACTCTCTATTCCAATAACTACTCCACTAACAAATATTCCCCAGTTGGATAATAAACTTAAAATTTCTCAGACCTTAACGGGTAAAGAAGCAGAAGCTTTTGATCCCGTTATTTCTTTTCCGGAACTTCTTCTAGTTGAGGAACGCCTCCAGAGTACTTTCCAAAATGCCGAAATCCTGATTAAGGATTCCTGCTTACGCCTCCTTGCCTCGGGGGGAAAACGGATCCGTCCTTTACTAACACTCCAAAGTGCACAATGTTTTGGTCCTTTAAGTACTGCTACTATAGATGCTGCTGTTGCTGCAGAACTTATTCACATGGCTTCTCTAATCCACGATGATGTTATCGATATGTCTGATTTACGCCGGGGCATAATAACTATCAATGCCCAGGAAGGCAATCATATTGCAGTTTTAGCAGGGGATTTTATCTTTGCTGAAGCCTTTCGCATCTTATCTCAGGAAAAGCTTTTAATATGTATGTCTTTCTTGGTGGAGGCTATTCAAGCTATGTGTAATGGCGAAATTCAGCAAGCTAGGGAGCGTTTTAATCTTAATGTAGAGCTTGCAGATTATTTCAAACGAATTGAAAAAAAGACGGGAATTCTTTTAGCTAGTTGTTGCTGTTCAGGTGCAGCTAGTGCCGGAGCTACCCACGAAGAATTGGACATAATGCGGGAGTATGGTATGAATCTAGGCTATGTCTATCAAATTATTGATGATATCTTGGATTTCACTGGTAACACCCAAAAGATTGGGAAACCGGCGGCTGCCGATCTCCTTAATGGTCATATTACTTTACCACTTATTTACCTGTTAAATAAACCTTCCTATGCCTCATGGGTAAAGGAGATTATCCAAAAAGAGCACATCACTTCGCAAGATATTGAAGAAATAATTCAAGGTTTAATTGCCTCAAATGCTCTAAATGAAGCCTTCGATACAGCTCTCTATTGTGCAGAGGCCGCAGTAGCAGCCCTAAGCACTCTCCCCCCAACTCCCAGCAAGGCCTTCTTAATTCAACTAACTCATAAAGTTCTCCATCGTAGAAAATAGTCTGAAAGATCCTAAAGAATATCTATCTTTCTTAAAATACGGCAGATTCGGTAAAGGAGCTGGACGGAGATTCCACCCTCTCTTAATAAAGCCTTAGTGACTGGAAGACATTCTGTACTTAATCCTTTCTCATCAGAAAGATACATAGCTAATAAGCCTTTAATAAGGGTTTCATGAAAATGGGAATAGGGCAACTTATTAGCTCTTTTTCTTGATTCTTGGAGAAATATGCTTAACCTTTCAGTAGCTATTTCATTGTTTGGGTAGTATTCAACAAAGTTTAACTGTCCTGTCTGCCGATCTTCTTTCCGATCGATTAAATAATCCAGTAAGATATGTAAACCAGCTATCCAAGGAAAATATGCCTTATTATTCTGTTCAACATCCTGAATCTTAAGGTGGGGATTAAAAGCTAAAGCAAACAAGGCAAAAATCTCTAAAGTTGAACCAGAAGCTGCCGCAAACTCCCACTGAGAAATTTCCGGATACTTATCCTTTTCCTCAGCTACCCAACTGGAGATTTTCTCCTCTCTCAGAACTGGATCTAAATGCTTGGTAACTTGCAATAGCGAATACCATCTAGCAAACTGCACCATTGAAGTTCTTACCTTTCCATAAGCAGGTAAGGAAAATACACTTTTTTGGCAGAAGCGAACAAGAGATTCTAAATAACCTCCATCTTGGTTATAAGGATATAAGGAGTAGTAGTCGGAACACTTCCCTTCCCCATCTAAAGCTTCCGTCATAGCTAAATGTAATTGTCGAAAAGCTTCTTCATCGTAAATTCCTAATGAATCTACTAGATTATCTAGATAATCACTGATAGTCTGATAA
>JAAZLD010000469.1 GCA_012799495.1 Desulfitobacterium sp.
AGGCTTCTCTTAGTTGAGGAATATTATCGAATACGGAGTGAGAACGTCTACCATAGTGGACAGTGACAAGTTGGAAAGGATATTTGCCTTTCTTTTTATTTTCCCAATCCTCGAATGTATCTTCGAAACCATCAAGGGGAGGTTGATACATGGCGATAGGAGGACAAGTTGTAAAGCCATAAGAGGCTATTTTATCTGATAAAGCTTGACAGTGGATATCCAGTTTACCACTCTTAGTAGAAAGTGGGTTAGCGATGGGATCTTTAATAAAGGCTTCTCCTTGAATTTCAGTTAGGTTATCATCAGGAGATCTAGGAACTTGGTAAGCTCCTTGTTCTAGTAATTCATCTAAAGCAATGACACCTTGTTGAGGTTCTCCATCTACGCCCCACTCTTTAATATCTTCTTCTGTGATGGTAACTAACTTCTTATAGTTCTCTCCATCCTCACTGATCACTTCAGCACCAGCAATACTATTGAAGAATTGTTGTTTTTCATCGATGGGATATATTTCATCAGGATCTAAACCAAGTCGTTTAGCTAATTCCCGATCAATCCACTCTTCTGTTTTTGCTTCGTAAAGAGGCTCTACTACTTTTTGGTTAATGAAGATAGCTTCAGGGTTTCCTTGGTCAATCTTACCAAATTTCTCCCATTCAGTAGTTGTGGGTAAAACAATATCCGCATATTTCGAGATTGTTGAAAGAACAATATCGTTGGTTACTACGAAGTCCACTTTACGGAAAGCTTCAATACCTTTATGAATTCCGGAAGATTGATTGAGGAAGTTATAACCGCTTTGATCTCTAACTAACCAAATTAAGCGAATATCGCAAGGTACTTTTCCTTTACCACCTGTTCCGGTATATTCACCTTTGAGAATGGCATCATAAGTTTCACAGTAAGCCATACCATGAGCATCAGGATTGTTTGGGTTTGCCCAACGATAACCATCATAGGGTCCATAGGTAGCATCTGGGAACAAGGGGTTAACAGCAGGGGGAAGACCTCTGCCTCCACCTTTAACCAGAGTTTTACCACCATATCCTTGGTTTCTGGCATAGTTCATAGTCCAAACTCCGGCACCAGGTTTACCCACATTTCCTGTCATCCAGCCCACGGTTAAGAAAGCTTGACAGAACTGTTGGCCTCTGTAGGTCCGGGCAGGCGCAAAGGAAGAGTTAAAGATAACAGGTTTAGTTGTAGCTACTTCAGTAGCGAACTCTCTGATCAACTGAGGATCAGTTCCGCAAATTTCGGAAGCCCATTCTGGAGTTTTAGGTACACCATCATAGGTTCCCAATACATAATCCTTAAAGTTTTCTTTAGGATCGGCCCCTTCAGGCATATGATCTTTGTCAAAGCCCACAGTATATTTATCAAGGAACTCTTGATCGTGGAGATTGTTTTCGATCATATGATAAGCCATACCTAAAAGGAGGGCTGTATCAGTACCTGGGCGGCAGGGAATATATTTATCAGCTAGAGCTTTAATGGATGGGTTAATTTGAGGATCCACGAAAATAAATTTGGCTCCTGCCTTTTTAGCTTGCATTAAGTTATAAGTTGGGTTACCTAGATTAGAACGAGCTGGGTTAGCGCCCCACATAACAATAAGTTTGGCATTTCTCCAATCAAGTCTATCATTGGCTTTCCAAGAAAAATGTCCTGTCATACATTCTTGGACTACGCCCCAAGCTCCTGAGGAAGAAGAACCCCATCTGACAAGTCCACCACCATAGTAGTTAAGGAGTCGGCTTGTACCGAGAATGGATTTATTACCATACTCTTCTTTAATTCTCTTCAACTCAGCAGCTACAAGATCCAAGGCCTCATCCCAGGAAATACGTACCCACTCGTCTTTTCCGCGAAGCTCTTTTTTACCGCCACCGGGCTCCCAGTGTTTACGTTTCATAGGATACTTTAAACGATCCGCTCCAAATACTTGGTGTCTTTGGGAGCGTCCTCTGTGACAACCTCTTTGTTGAGGGTAATCAGGAGTATCTGGATGTGTATCATCTGTTTTTTGTCTTACTACAACACCATCAACTACATAGGCTTTGTTTAAGCAACGACCTCCACAGTTATGCCAACAACCTGCAGCAACCCACTTACCTTCTTGTTCAGCGGCTTCTGAGCCTGCTTGGGTAAGGGTGTTGCTACTACAACCTGGTAGGGTTAAAGCGGCAGCACCTACTGCGCTGGCTTTTAGGAAATTCCTACGGCTAATCTTCTTATTGACTACACTATCGAGGATTTTTCCCATACATACCTGCCTCCTTCTACTTCTAACTAGTTACAACTCATATAATTCTAAACATTTGTGATTTTGTGTAAAGTATAACGAAAAGAATACTTCAATGCTATTTCTAAAAAGTTTATTAATTATTAATTTTCGTTAATAACTTCGCTAAAAATAAATATACTTAATAAAATTACTTATTTTACGCTCATCTTGTACCGGAGTTGTTTTGTTTAGGAAATTAACCTGGATAATATATGGCATTCTTTACAGAGTAAGCACTTGAGTTTCCCTCAAGTGCTTACTCTCTAGATTACCATTTTTATATTAGCTTAAAGTTAGTTTTAGGTTTTTGATTAGCTTAGGATTAGATTACCTATATTAAGCTCGCGAATAGTAGACTATTCCATCCCTTAATTCTTTGGTCAAAACATTCTCGAATACTAAATGGGTTAAATGAGCTAAGGCCTCACCAGTTGCAAAGATTTTTTGAGCTGGTGGGAAGTCCTCCCAAGACTTAATAGTAAGATCCCATTTCATCTTACTGGCTACCTGTGCTCCTGTCATACTTTCTTTCCCTAAGATTTCCAAGATGTTTTCTAGACGTTTTCCATGATGATCTTTCAATTCCTCAATCCGCTGATAAGGGTTTTCGATAATAAAGCGGTGGGCAGGATAAATAGTTTTTATTTTAAGAGCAGCTATTTTATCCAGGGTACTGAGGTATTCTCCTAAGTAGTCCCGGGTTATTGTCGAAGGTGTATCCCAAATGGTGTTATTGGGGGTAATTTTACCTAAGATATGATCTCCCGAATAGAGTATTTCTTGCTCCTCATCATAAAGACAAAAATGATCTGGAGCATGTCCTGATGTTTCAATACATTGGAGCTTAATTTCTCCCACTTCAAGTATTTCCCCATCCCGAACTATATTAACCTTTTCTAAAGGGTCGCTAGCATATGTATACCCTGGATGGTCTAAAAGGGTAATTCCCTCTAAGCCACTTTCCCTAAGAAGATCATAATAGAAAGTTTCTAAGGTTGCCCCTTTATCTCCCATTAGAGACTTTGCTGTATATCCCCCTGTATAGACTTTATTTTCTGGTCGTGATAAGTACCCAGCTAATCCAGAGTGATCACCATGAATATGGGTAATAAAAATATCTGTATTTTCCAAGGAAATATCTAATTCCTTGATAGCTTGATCCATCGCTACTTTACATTCCTCTTGGTTAAAGCCTGTATCGATGAGAAGATTCCTCTCTTTACCTTTGATAAAGTAGGAGTTCGTAACACGTAAGGGGTTTTTCGGCAGGGGAATTTCAATTTTATACATATTGGGGAGTAGTTGTTCAATCATAAACACAGCATCCTTTCTTTGTAGATAATTTTAGCCTTATGTATATAAAGTTTCTATAAAGGCTATTTCGGAGGGAACAAATTTCATCTGTCCTAATATTCAGAACATTTAGTTCATTGTACCAGATTTTGTGGACTTTTTTACCTGTTTTTTTAAATATAGCAAAGTTTTTTCTTTCACACCTTTATTCGGGCTAATTATTTAAATAGTAATAAAAAGCTCCTCCTTAAGGATACAGTAAAACAAATACACTGTCTCCATAGGTGGAGCTCGAAAATACAAGTTTTTCATTTAATATCATTTATTTTCATTTATATTATTTTTAATATCCCTTAATATCCTTTGCCTTTTTCTCTAAAGGCCCTTTCAATTTCCCGCTTAGCATCCCGTTTTGCAATATCCTGCCGTTTATCATAGAGTTTCTTTCCACGACAAACACCCAGCTCGATCTTCGCCAAACCACGCTTTAAATATAGCTTAGTGGGAACGAGAGTTAGACCTTCCTGTTGCACTCTGCCCAATAGCTTATTAATTTCACTTTTATGAAGTAAAAGTTTGCGCTTTCGCAAAGGATCATGATTAAAGCGATTTCCTTGTTCATAAGGACTAATATGCATTTGGTAAAGCCAAACTTCCCCATTTTCGACACGGGCAAAGCTGTCTTTAAGGTTTACCCTTCCATTGCGTATAGACTTTATTTCTGTCCCGGTGAGTTTTATTCCGGCTTCTAACTTTTCTTCCACAAAATAATCATGATAGGCTTTACGGTTTTCGGAGATAACTTTTATTCCAGCGGATGCCATTAAAATCATCCTTTCTAGCGTGAATCGTGAAACTTCAGATAATTAGTATAGCATATACCCTCCCATTATTCCAGAATCTCAAAGTGCTTCCTCAAAAATCCTTCATTAAACATGAACTCTGGTATATTCAATACTGACCTACAAGAGTAACTTATTATACATTAGTGAACGATTTTCGCTGTTGCGGTGAGTGAACGTTGTATAATAAGACACGACCCGAGAGTATCTTCACATCTTATCGTTACCCTAGATACTCCTTCGCTGAAACGTGCCTAAAAAGGGGGCTGTCTTAACAAGACAGCCCCACATAATATCCCAATAGTATTAAAACTATATCCTAAACTTAAAACCTAGATAATGAATGGTGCGATAATCAGGGAAATTGTACCCATAACCTTGATCAAAGCGTTCAAGGAAGGTCCAGCAGTATCTTTGAAGGGGTCACCCACTGTGTCTCCGATAACAGAAGCTGCATGGGCTTCAGTACCTTTACCACCATGGTGACCTGCTTCGATGTATTTCTTAGCGTTGTCCCAAGCACCACCGGCATTAGCCATGTAAATTGCCATGAGAACTCCGGCAATTGTTCCACCAGCAAGCATACCACCTAAAGCCTCTTTACCTAGTAAGAAACCAACTAAGACTGGTGAACCTACAGCTAAGATACCAGGAACGATCATTTGACGAATAGCAGCTTTAGTTGAGATATCTACACAAGCGCGATAATCTGGTGTTGCTTTTCCTTCCATAATTCCAGGAATCTCACGGAACTGACGACGAACCTCTTCGATCATTTCGAAGGCAGCTTTTCCTACAGCTTCCATACAATAGGAGGAGAAGAGGAAAGGCAATGCTGCACCAAGGAAGAGACCAATGATGGTTTTGGAAACTAGAAGATCCAGTACTGCTAATTCTGCAAGTCCGGAAAAGGCACTAAAGAGGGCTAAAGCGGTTAAGGCTGCAGAGCCCATAGCAAACCCTTTTGCCACAGCTGCTGTAGTATTTCCTACAGAGTCTAGTTTGTCAGTAGTTTCGCGAACACTGGGGTCTAATTCAGCCATCTCAGCACTACCGCCAG
>JAAZLD010000470.1 GCA_012799495.1 Desulfitobacterium sp.
ATACAAATAAAGTCTGCATCTGTTTGGGCTATGACCTCTAGTTCTTTTTCAATAAAATGAGTAGCCGCAATTTTAATTCCTACGGGAACGGAGTACTTTTCCTTAAGCTTGGCAATGAGTTTGATAACATCTTCAGGTGAGTTTACATCAGGCATCCGTGATCTTTTACCTGTGTTTCCTCCTTCGTCTATTTTCCAAAGATAGCGGAGGTGTTCATCCATATCTTCTTCATTCATGGTGGATTCTACCGCACCACCCCAAGCACCTTGGCCTAATTGCACTTCGATAGCATCTACTTGCTCTAATTGTTCAGGAGTGTTCAGCCAGCCACCCCGGTTATACTGGCCAATTAGAAAATCAGCTACTCCCCGTTCTTCTTCGGAAACTGCTGATTCCCCTGTGTTGGTAGCTGTTCCTGCTAGGGAAGCACCTTTAGCTAAAGCCATTTTCACAGGGAGATTTAAGGAGCCACCATAAGACATTCCTGTAATAAGGATTGGCATACTTAGTCTTAAAGGCTTCTTAGCATTAGGGCCTATAACAATTTTGGTATCGATGGAATCTTTATCAGGAGTGGGTAATTGGAAAAGCTGGCGAGGGTTGAGGAGGAGCTTTTCCCAAGGTGAAAGGCGTAAGGGGCTACCAAAAGGACGTACCAGAGGTTTCCCAGTTTCTCCTCTCATCCCTGCTTCCATAATGGCTCGAACACTGAGCTTTTCAAAAGTTGTACTCATAAGTAAGGGGTTGTTAGGGTAGGGTTTTGTTAACATAGTTTCTAGCATGTTATCGGTAAGGGGATTGGCTAAACGCAACATTAATTCACTAATCATGAAGACACCTCTTTTGTGCTTTTTTCTTAGTATGCCTTTTTATCTGACTTTTATAGAAGAAATTAGAAAAGAGAAAAATAGCAATCCTCTTAATAGAAAACAGCAAAATAGAAACAGCTAGGATCTTTGCTTTCCTAGCTGTTCTCTAATTAAACCATAACAAACATTATTTAGATTTCCTTTGTACATAATACCCTAGAGTATTCACATTTTTTGATAATTGAAGTGAGCTATGAAAAGCTCATGTACTTGGAATTCTAAGGTCTTTTGTCCTTAGAATTACTGAAAATATTTATTCAACTAAGGCAATGGCATCGATTTCAATAATGGCATCCTTGGGAATACGAGCTGCTTGGACAGCGGAACGGGCTGGAGGATTCTCACTGAAATAAGTACTATAAACTTCATTCATAGGGCCAAAATCTTCTAGATCTCTTAAGAAAACCGATACTTTAATAACCTTATCCATAGAGGAACCGGCACTTTCTATAATACCTTTGACATTTTCCAAGGCTTGTTTAGTAGCCTTGCGAATATCAGTTTCTAACTCTCCCGTAGCTGGGTTAAGTGGAAGTTGACCGGAAGTAAAGATAAATCCTCCTACTTTAACTCCTTGGGAATAGGCCCCAATGGCAGCAGGTGCTTGATCCGTTTGGATTGGTTGAATGGACATACAGAATACCCCCTATTTAAAAATCTTTTACTAACTTTATAGTAGAATTTGTTAATAATTACTTTATTATAACACTACCTGTACTATCCGTCCTTACTTTGTAAGGGTAAAAATATTAAATGGTAAGACGTTAAAGTAGGTTAGGCAATAAAGTAGGTTAGGCGACAAAGAAGATTGGGCGCTGTTATTACAACAAGCGC
>JAAZLD010000471.1 GCA_012799495.1 Desulfitobacterium sp.
CTTGCGAACTCCACCGATAGTCACAGTTCCTCGCAGAAAACGGTGACCGAAAATTTCTTGATTAAGACGTTGTAACTCTTCCTTACTCTGCAAGCCATTACTAGTACCTAAGGCCACACCTGCCCCAGCACAAAGGTTGCCAATATCTCCAATATGATTATAGAGCCTTTCTAACTCCCCTAAGACTGTCCGCCACCCTAAAACTTCTCGGGAAACTTGGATACCTTTGAGTTTTTCTACAGCCTCACAATAGGCCAAGGAATGGCTTAGGGAACATACTCCACAGACCCGTTCCACGATTTTCAAGCCCTCTTCTAGACTCTTTCCTTCTAGGAGTTTCTCCACCCCTTTATGGGTATAAAAAAGCTGAGCATCTAAATGGAGGATAGTCTCCCCAACTGTTTGGAAACGAAAATGCCCCGGTTCGATAATCCCAGCATGAATAGGGCCTACTGGTATTTCAAAAGTACCCTCTCCTTGGGCCTCCACAAAAGATAAAGGCTGGGGTGTAAAACTAGGAATTTGATCATTTGGAGTGGTGTCTTTGGAAGAATTGTTGTCCTGGTGACAATCCTTAGAAATCAGTTCTTTAGGGAGAGCATATAAGGCAACATCTTTAGGAGGGTGATCTGGAATTTTTCGCAAAGGATAAAAATCTTCTGGCCACCCTGGATGCAACACCAAAGGTCGCGGATCTGGATGTCCCTCTGGAACTACTCCTAATAGATCCCTAACTTCCCGCTCCGGCCAATTTAAAGCTGGACATATCGCAGTTAATGAGGGATAACTTCCCTCAATCCCTCTGGAGCCGATGGTCAAAACAAAGTCCCCCTGAAAATGGAAAAGGAGATAAAGGACAAAGCCATTACCTAGATTCCGTTCGTCATTTCCTACATGGGTCATCAGTGTAGGACGGGGATCAAATCCATGCCAGATTTTTTCCAGCACCTTTGGCAAGGAGTGAGGATTCACCCATACTAGCCCTTCTTGTTTCGTCCAATCTTCGATTTTAAAATCATCGGGTGTTTTTTGATTTTGTTCCTTAAAATAGCTTTGTAATATTTTTGAGTTCTCCATATCCTCCACCTCCTCCCATGATCAAATCTACTACCTGGTTCAAAGCCTGGTTAAGGGACTCAGGAACAAAGATCCCTAAGGCAAAGACCAGCAAGACAGGGATTCCAAGCCAAAGGACTTGTGCCCCTTCAGCATTCTCTTTCATCTTCCTTTCACTAGGTTTGCCAAATAACATACCAAGGAAGTGATACAAAAAGCCAGCGAAAATCACTGCTAAAAACAGAGCCATTAAGAAGCCCAAAAAAGGGAGACCTTCTTCAAAAAGCCCCGTTATAATACTAATTTTTGAAGTAAAGGTACCAAAGGGAGGAATCCCCGTTATGGCTAAAAGTCCCATGAGCATAATTAGGCCTGTATAAGGCAGGAAGCTCATAATTCCTCGAATCCTGAGGATCTGCCTTGTACCCAGCATCTGAACAAGTCGTCCAATAATTACAAAGAGATTACCCTTAGCCAAAGCATGAAAGATCAAATGGAAACAAGCACCCCAAACTGCAATTGGAGTACCGATACCAAAACCTAAAGCAATAATCCCCATATGCTCCACACTGGAGTAAGCTAAGAGACGCTTCACATCTTTTTGCAAAAGAATAAATGCCATCATAACTCCTAAGGAAATCATCCCAAAGGCAATAAGAAGTTTCCCGGAAAACTCCGTTCCTAAAGTTGTTTTTCCCACGAGAATATGCCAGCGCAAAATTCCATAAAGGGCACAATTCAAGAGCACACCAGATAATAAAGCACTAACTGGTGAAGGGGCCTGACTATGAGCATCAGGCAACCAAGGATGCATGGGAACAAAACCCACCTTGGTTCCATAGCCGATAAAGGCAAAAATAAAGGCCAATTTCACTAAGGCAGGATCCAATTGTGGAGCTATTTCCACTAGAAATCTCCAATCTAAAGCAGATAAACCGAAACCATCTACCCGCCCGGAAGCAGCATAGAGGATCAAAGTTCCTAATAAAGCAAAACTAATCCCCACAGTACAAAGGATAATATATTTCCAAGCTGCCTCAACAGCTGCCTTTTCCCGATAAAAACCTACGAGCAAAGCAGTAGCTAAGGTGGTAGCCTCGATGCCCACCCATAGCAATCCTAGGTTAGGAGTGCTTACTACCCAAAGCATAGTAGCGATAAACATCCAAATCCAAAAATAATACCAAGATAAGCGCTTTTGTGAGATCTTCCCTTCATTTACTTCCTCTTCCATGTAAGAAAAGGAAAAAAGGATCACATAAGCCCCGATAAAGGCAATAATGCAAAGAAGTAAAGCACTTAAAGAATCCCAATAAAAGAAACCTCCCCAACTACTCTGGGGTCCTTCTGTAAACACTCGGAAAACAGTATTACCTGTTGATACCAACAATACTATGAGAGCAATACTGTTGAGGATTTTCAACACCTTTTGCCGAGAGGAAATCAACATACATAGAGCCCCAAGAAAAACTGTAACTACAAGCATATTTCCCCTACCCTTTCAATGAATTAAGCCGTTCTACATTTAGTGAGTCAAATTTCCTAATCATCCGCTGGGCAAGAATTCCTAAGATCAGAACTCCAATGAATATATCAAAGATAACCCCTAATTCGACTAAGAGAGGCATACCACTGGTGAGGAGTAAACCTGCAAGAAAAATTCCACTATCAATCAATAAAATTCCCACCACTTGAACTAAAGCCACCTTACGAATGACCATTAAGAGAAGGCCATAAAAAAGTAGAGAAAAAGATATAGCTAATCCATTCCCTAAAGAAGGATCTACTAAAGTCAAAAGAGGTTGGGTGATGATATAAGCCAGGATAGTTAAAGCGACAGCAACCACTAAAGAAGAATTACGATGGAGAAAAATCTCCCCTACCCATTGGGTATTTGATTTATCTGCTGTACGCCGGAGAATCCAGGGAATAGCTACCCCTTTGATTAAAAGAATAACAAAGGCGACTAACATGATCTCAAGCTTTCCCAGTTTTATTCCTTCGATAAAAACCAGTAAGGAAAGGAGAACTGCCTGGCAGGTCCAGGCATTGAGAATTTTCCTCAATTTTGCGCAACCTA
>JAAZLD010000472.1 GCA_012799495.1 Desulfitobacterium sp.
GAGGACAGAAGGCAGCCAAACAGGAGCTTCAAGAGGCTTTAGATTTTTTGTTGTATACTGAACAAATGCAAGAATTAGGGATTCGTCCTCTTAAAGGTATTCTTTTGGAAGGTCCTCCCGGAACAGGAAAAACTCTCTTAGCGAAAGCAGCAGCTCATTATACAGATTCTATTTATTTAGCTGTTTCGGGTAGTGAGTTTGTGCAAATGTATGCCGGTGTTGGCGCAGACAGAGTACGAACTATTTTTCGCCGGGCTAGGGATCTTGCCAAAAAAGAGAAAAAACAAAGAGCTATAATTTTTATTGACGAAATAGATATCTTAGGGGGAAAACGGGGTACCAATATATCACATCATGAGTATGATCAGACTCTTAATCAACTTTTAGTGGAAATGGATGGCCTAGGAAAGGAACCTCAGGGTACTCAAATTTTAGTAATTGCTGCAACTAACCGTGCTGAAGCATTAGATACTGCATTGCTAAGACCTGGTCGCTTTGACCGCCAGGTTAAAGTGGACTTGCCGGATAAGGAAGGGCGTTTGGCTATTTTAGAGATTCACACCAGGAATAAGCCTTTAGGGGAGGATGTAGATCTTAATCAAGTTGCTCAAGAGACCTATGGCTTTTCCGGTGCTCACTTAGAAAGTGTGGCTAATGAGGCAGCTGTTTTTGCTCTGCGGGATAATGCCAAGGAAATTTCCATGAAGCATTTTAGCGAAGCTGTGGAAAAGGTTCTTTTAGGTGAAAAGTTAGATCGGAAACCCTCAGAGGAAGAACTAAAGCGAGTAGCAGTTCACGAAGGTGGCCATGCCTTGATTGCAGAATATGTACGCCCTAATTCAGTATCCCAAATCTCCATCCGTTCCAGGGGTAATGCTTTAGGGTATGTGCGCCATTATCCTAAAGATGACCTTTATCTCTATACTCAGGCTATGTTAGAGTAGCAAATTATGGTAGCATTAGCTGGGGCTCTTGCTGAGGAGGTTGTCCTTGGTACTCGCAGTACAGGGGCAGCTGGGGACTATACTCAAGCTTTGCAAATGGTGGAGAAAATTATTGCTTCAGGAATGTCATCTCTTGGTGTAGTCAATGTAGAGAAGTTAAGTAGCTCTCAAAGAGAAAAGGTATCAGGGGAAATATTAAGTCAATTGGAAGAAAAAACTCGGGAGATTATTGTAGAGCAAAAAGAGACTCTAATTAAACTTGTGGAAGTGCTCCAGGAGGAAGAAGTTCTCTCCGGTGACAAGTTCCGTGGGATCATTACTAATGATGCTGCTTAACTTATTTGCTCTTAATTTATACCCTATGAGACATTTGGCATTACTCTTATAAATGTGGTTAGAAACTTTACATTTATCAGAGATTTGCCATTTGTCTCTTTTTTTGTCCATTGTTTATAGCTCAGGACAAGATGAAAGGATAAAGGAAAGGGAGAAGAGAAATAATTAAAGAGGGGTAACTTTTATATTTTTGGATAGTGGAGAGATTGATTTTTGTTTGCCTTTGGAAGGGGAGAGTGATAGAATATCATGAAAGCTGAAATTATCGCTACTGGAACGGAAATACTATTGGGACAGACCTTAAATACGAGTGCTCACTATATTACAGGAAAGTTGTCCGAATTAGGAATAGAAGTGGATTATCATACGACTGTCGGTGACAATAAAGAACGTTTGAGATATATTATTGGACAAGGTTTAGAACGATCGGATTTGCTAGTTATTACAGGTGGGACAGGGCCAACGCGAGATGATCTTTCGAAAGAATTGGTAGCTGAAACTTTAGGATTAGAGATGGTTTTGGATCAGGATAGCTTGGCTAGGATTGAGGAATTCTTCGCTCAAAGAGGATCCAAAGTGCCGGAATGGGAAAAGAAGCAAGCTTATTTCCCACAAGGTTCCCTTGTCCTACCTAATCCTAATGGAACAGCTCCAGGTGCCATTTTGCAAAAAGAAGATAAATATATTATTCTTTTGCCTGGTCCTCCTTCGGAAATGGAGCCTATCTTTCAAGAGCATGTTTATCCTTTTCTTGAAAAGAGAGTTCCTACTGATAGTACAAGAATGAATGTTCGTGTGATAAAGGTAATAGGTTTAAGTGAAGGAGAGTTGGAAGAAAAGCTAGCTCATTTACTTAATTCATTAGAACCTAGTATGACGTTGTTAAGTAAGCACTCGGAGATGCACATTCGCTTAATCTTCCGGAGTAGTGACCAAGAAAAAGCTAAAGAAAAACTTGATGGAGCCGAACTGGCTATCCGGGAGATTTTAGGGGATATGGTATATGGTACTGATGAAGATACCATGGTTGGTCTCGTCAGCGAGGGCTTAAAAGAATACGGCTTAACACTGGCCACAGCGGAATCCTGCACAGGAGGGATGTTGGGAGAAGTTTTGACCCAAGTGCCTGGGAGCTCGGAATACTATCTAGGTGGGGTCATCAGTTATTCCAATGATTTAAAGGCAGGATTTTTAGGTGTGCAACAGGAAACCCTGGAAAAGCATGGTGCTGTTAGCAAAAATACAGCTATGGAAATGGCTAAAGGAATTAGAGAAAAAGCTAAAGCTGATTTGGGGATTAGTATTACGGGCATTGCCGGACCTGGAGGAGGTAGCCTGGAAAAACCTGTAGGGTTGGTATATATAGGTTTAGCAACTCAGCGGGGAGTGGAAGCGAGAAAATTTCAGTTTCATGGAAGCCGTGATTCAATCCGCCAGCTTACAGTACAGGCTGCATTGGATTGGATCCGTCGTTATATGTCAAAATGTGAAAGGGGTTAAATAACTATTGTGTGCTGAACGTTTAAAATCTTTTGGTGAACTCGATTTAAGTAGGCAAATCTTACAAGCTCTATCAGAAATGGGTTTTGAGGAGCCTTCTCCTATTCAAAAGGCCGCTATTCCCCTAGCTTTAGAGGGTGTAGACTTGATTGGTCAAGCTCAAACAGGTACCGGAAAAACCGCAGCTTTTGGTATACCAATCTGTGAAAAGGCAAATCCCAGGTTCCAGGCTGTTCAAGCTTTGATTCTCACACCTACTCGTGAATTAGCTGTTCAGGTGTCGGAAGAAATTAATAAAATTGGACGTTATCGTCAAGTGCGGCCTTTGCCTATTTATGGTGGCCAATCTATTGAGCGGCAGATTCGTGCCTTACGTCATGGGAGAAGCCAAGTTGTTGTAGGAACACCTGGGAGAGTTCTCGATCATTTGAATCGTGGTACTTTAAAACTACAACACGTAAAAATGGTTGTTCTTGACGAAGCAGATGAAATGCTAGATATGGGTTTTGTGGATGATATTGAAAGCATCTTAAAACAAGTACCAACTGAAGGTCGGCAAATGATGTTGTTTTCTGCTACTATGCCACCGGAAATTCGCAAACTAGCCCAACGATACATGAATGATCCTAAATCTGTAGCGGTGAGTAGGGACGAGTTAACAGTACCCTTAATTGAGCAAGTGTTTTATGAAACCAGAGAAAGAATCAAGGTTGATGCTCTTTGCCGGATTATCGATATGGAAGAAATAGGTCAAGCTATTATCTTTTGTCGAACCAAAAGAGGTGTGGACGAATTAGTGGGAGCATTAGAAGCAAGAGGATATTTTGCTGATGGCTTACACGGGGATCTGAGTCAACAACAAAGAGATCGAGTTATGAGAAGATTCCGGGAAGGAAAAGTTGAACTTCTAGTGGCTACTGATGTGGCAGCTCGAGGTCTGGATATTGACAATGTCACTCATGTCATTAACTTTGACATCCCACAAGATCCTGAATCCTATGTTCACCGTATTGGTCGAACAGGAAGAGCTGGAAGAAAAGGACAAGCAATTACCCTAATCTCTCCTCGTGAGTATCGACAGCTCCGATCCATCGAACGATTAATTAAGTCACGGATCGTTCGCAAAGATTTGCCTACAATATCTGATGTCAGCGAAAGACAAGCGGAGAATCTTAAGAATCAAATAGTAAAGATCCTCCAAAAGAGTCATTTAGGAAATTATCGCTCCATCGTAGGACCATTGCTAGAGGAATATGATTCTATCGATGTTGCAGCGGCTGCCTTGAAGTTTGCAGTGGAAGGTGTAGATGAACAACCTGATGAGGATGATGAGTTTTCCTTCGGTAACACGGGAGCTGCCCCGGGAATGGTTCGCCTGTTTATGAATATTGGACGAGTTCAACAAGTTAAGCCACAGGATATTGTGCGTTGGATTGCCGATGAAAGTGGTATTCCCGGCAATATCATTGGTATGATCAATATATATGATCGATTTACTTTCGTGGAAGTGCCAGAAGAGCATGCTAACCGAGTCTTGAGTTGTATGCACCAAAACTTTATAAAAGGCCGCAAGGTAAATGTAGAACCGGCTAAAGCCAGAAGATAATGCTTAAGAAAGAGCAAGATAAGAATGGAAGATTCTTCTTGCTCTTTTCTTTTCTTTTCTTTAGACTTAACTCTTTTCTTTTCTTTAGACTTAAAATGATTGACAAGCTAGAGTAGAGAAAAGTATAATAGATATCGAACACATGTTTTGTTCTGATGGAATGTTTTTAAAAATTATAAGAGGGGGAAATATAATGGCCGGAGACGATAAGTTAAAAGCCCTGGATATGGCTTTAAGCCAAATTGAAAGACAATTTGGGAAAGGGTCAATTATGAAGCTTGGAGAAGCTTCTGGGAAGATGCAGGTAGAGGTGATTCCAACAGGGTGTTTGGCCATTGACATAGCTTTAGGGGTAGGTGGGCTACCTAGAGGAAGAATTATTGAAATTTATGGACCTGAGTCCTCAGGTAAAACAACTGTAGCCCTCCATGTAATAGCTGAAGCGCAAAAAATGGGTGGGGTAGCGGCCTTTATCGATGCCGAGCATGCCCTTGATCCTGTTTATTCTAAGGCCTTAGGAGTGAATATTGATAATCTATTGGTTTCCCAACCAGACACAGGCGAACAGGCTTTGGAGATTTGTGAAGCATTAGTCCGTAGCGGAGCTATTGATGTAATTGTCATTGACTCTGTAGCAGCCTTAGTTCCTCGAGCGGAGATTGAAGGTGAAATGGGAGACTCCCATGTAGGGCTCCATGCCCGCCTTATGTCCCAAGCCTTGCGTAAGTTAACAGGAGCGATTAGTAAAAGTAAGACCTGCGTTATCTTTATCAACCAAATACGGGAAAAGGTTGGGGTTATGTTTGGTAACCCAGAGACAACTACCGGAGGTAGGGCTTTGAAGTTCTATTCTTCTATACGGATGGAAGTTCGAAGAATAGAGACACTGAAGCAGGGCCAAGAAATGACCGGTAATCGTACTCGGGTCAAGGTGGTCAAAAATAAGGTTGCTCCTCCTTTTAAACAAGCTGAATTCGATATAATGTATGGGGAAGGTATTTCCCAAGAAGGTAGCATTATAGATGTAGGAGCGGAATTGGAAGTTATCAATAAATCTGGAGCTTGGTACTCTTATAATGGAGAACGTCTCGGCCAGGGAAGGGAAAACGTTAAAACTTTCTTAAAGAATAACCCAGAACTTCGTGATGAAATTCAAGAAAAAATCCGTAACATTATAGATCCTAATAACAATCCTGAAGAGGATACCCCAATTGAGGAAACGGAAGAAGTCTAAATGAGGACTGCTCTGGATACAGCCTTGACTATGTTGTCAAGGCGAGCCTTAACACAGGCTGAACTGGTTCAGAGGTTAGAGAAAAAAGGCTTTTGCTCAGAGGAGATAAACTCTACCTTGAATCGCCTGCGGGATTGGGGATATCTTAATGATCGAGAAGTAGCTCGGGCTTATTCTCAATATAAACAACATTATTACCCCTTAAAACGAATTCGCTATAATTTGCAAAAAAGGGGTATTGATGAAAAAACAATCTTGGAGGTTTTAGATGAAATCCCTACTGAACAAGAGGAATCTCTATGTCGCTCCCAAGCTCAAAAATTATGGAGAGATACTCTGAAGCGTTGGGAAAAATCTTATCGTTATAAAAAAAGCTATGCCAGGGTTCCTCAGGAAGTTTTTTTAAAGCAAAGAGTTGGCCAAAAACTCCTTGCTAAAGGCTATTCTTTCGAGTTAGTTACAAGGATTCTAGAGGAATTTAATGGTCATAGCAGTACATAAAACTTCAAAAATAAAATAGCTAAGGTGAGGAAAACCTTACCTTAGCTATTTTACAAATATAAGGAATTTTTATTCTTATACTTAATGTAAAGTAGTAAGAGCGAGTTCTTGACAAAAATTTCAAAAGGGATTAAACTTCATATGTAGCCTGTTTTCTTTAAAATATTAAGACCTTTAAGGTCTTTTCTTATAGAGTGCACATGTTAGTAGTTAAATATGGAGGTAATCAAACTAGCTTGGTGTGTTTGTAGGAAAAGGGGACACCTTTGTGTCTTTATAAAGGTTTTTCTGTTTTAAAGAACTGGCAATTACCCAGTTTTTTTTATTGTTTGAAAGATATGGAAGAGAGAAACGATTGGGAGGTGAAGAATAATTTGGAATTAACCGGAATTATTTATGGGGTTTTAACTGTTGCTTCGCTAGCTGTAGGTGGTCTCGCTGGGTGGATGATTCGGAAGAGCACAGCAGAAAAACATATTGGCTCTGCCGAGGAAGAAGCTAAACGTATTGTTGAAAATGCACAAAGTACGGCAGAAGCAAAACGGCGTGAAGCAATTATTGCTGCTAAAGAAGATGCAATGCATATTCGCAATGAACTAGAAAAGGAATCCCGGGAACGTCGTAATGAAATTCAAAGGATGGAAAGAAGAGTCATCCAAAAAGAAGAATCCTTAGACCGAAAAATGGAGTCTTTAGAGCGCAAAGAAGAGAAACTTCAGCGTAAGGATACTGAAGTTGAGGAACTTAAAGAAGAGCTTGCTCAGACTGTAGCTAAGGAGAAACAAGAATTAGAGCGTATCTCTGGGTTATCTACTGAAGAGGCGAAACAAATACTCTTACAAAGCGTTGAAGAAGAAGTCCGTTATGAAGCTGCAATTATGATTAAAGATATTGAAAGTAAAGCTAAAGATGAAGCTGAGAAAAGGGCTAAAAACATCATCTCTTTAGCTATTCAACGCTGTGCGGCAGACCATGTTGCCGAGAGTACCGTTTCAGTTGTAGCATTACCAAGTGATGAGATGAAAGGGAGGATCATTGGAAGGGAAGGTCGCAATATCCGTACCCTAGAAACTCTTACTGGTATAGATTTAATTATTGATGATACACCGGAAGCTGTTATTCTTTCGGGATTTGATCCAATTCGCCGGGAAATTGCCCGGGTAGCTTTGGAAAAATTAATCGCTGATGGTCGTATTCATCCAGCTCGTATTGAGGAAATGGTTGAAAGAGCTCAAAAAGAGGTGGAGCAACGGATTCGTGAAGAGGGAGAACAGGCTACCTTTGAAACAGGTGTCCATGGCCTTCATCCGGAAATTATCCGCTTGCTAGGTCGTTTGAGATTCAGAACAAGCTATGGACAAAATGTACTTAAGCATTCTATAGAAGTGTCTCATCTTGCCGGATTGATGGCAGCGGAACTTGGGGTGGATGTCCAACTTGCTAAGCGGGCTGGATTACTCCACGATTTAGGTAAATCTGTTGACCAAGATACAGAAGGAACTCATGTTGAGATCGGTGTTGAGCTAGCTAAAAAATATAAAGAATCTTGGGAAGTTATTCATGCCATTGAAGCTCACCACGGTGATATAGAAGCCAAGACCGTTGAAGCTGTTTTAGTATCTGCTGCTGACGCAGTATCTGCTGCTCGCCCAGGAGCACGTCGTGAGACCCTTGAGTCA
>JAAZLD010000473.1 GCA_012799495.1 Desulfitobacterium sp.
AGCTTGACAAAAGCAAGTAATTAGCTTGTTATTATTTTCACATATCCCATTTAATAGGAGTGAATCTTTTGGACTTTTTTGACTTAAAATGCTTTTTAAGTGTAGCCAAGCATTTAAACCTATCTCTTGCTGCTAAAGAAATGTTTATTTCCCAACCTGCAATGAGTTCAAGAATTAATTCTATTGAAGAAGACTTTGGAGTTAAATTGCTTAACCGAACCCGCCACAAAGTTGAATTAACCCCCGCAGGTGAATCAGCTCGAAAGGACTTTCAACATATTCTCGAGTATTATGAAAAGACAAAATTCGAAGCAAAAAGAATCTCCGAACATGGTGAATATCATTTAACTATTGGTTACCATGGACCAACTGAATGGGCAAATATTAATAAGCTAGTTAAAGAGTTTCATAGTAAGCATCCCAATATTAAGATTGATTTAACTGTATCAACCTGGGGTGAGCTAACTCGTGATCTAATCAATGGTTGGTTAGATGTTATTTTTAGTGAAGAGTCGGAGGTTGCTGGTATTCCCGTGCTAAATAGTGTATTCTTGTTTCGGGACTATGCAGCTGTAGCTGTTCCTAAGTCAAGTTCCTTGTCCGAGCTTGAAAGTATTAAGCCAGAAGAATTAAATTATGTGAACATTATTATGAGCAATAACAAAAAAGCAACCAGGAGTTTAAAACATATTAACGAACGTTTAAGTGATGCAGGAATCGATATGGAAAAGGCGACCTTGGTTGATCATTATGATACAACTATCGCTATGGCCGCCGCCGGCATGGGAGTTGCAACTATTCCCAGATCCTTTAAAATTAAAGGTCATCAATCGGTCAATTATGTGGATATCGATAGTGACAAAGTCTATGAGGATTTTGTTCTAGCTTGGAATGTAAATAACGAAACTGCTTCTGTCCTTTTGTTTAAGGAGTTTTGTGAGCAACACAAATGGGGAGATTATTAAAAAAGTGGCGCATACTACCTATAATGTAGTACCGCCACTTTTTTAATATGTTTATTACTCACTAGACTCACGAGTTTTTCTAGACTCACGAGTTTTTCTGGATGAAGTTTTTTATACCCATATCACTCTTAAGAATATGATCTAGAATCCATTCGAAGATAAAGTTAAGAAGCTTTCTCACATAGCCATCTTGATCTTCGTCTACTGCGGAAAAATCGATAGATTCTACTTCCTTAATAAAGTCATCATGAGCCACTTTTTGACGTAAATAACCGGGGTATTTAATACTAATCATGTATTTTTCTTCGGATTCAAAGTGGTACTTTGTATAGTCTTTCAGTTCTAAGACGATCTCCACGATTTTGTCATATTTATCTGGTAGCAAATAGTTTTCTAGTAAATCATAGATTTCATTACCAATTTCAAAGAGGCGCCGATGCTGTTCATCAATTTCTTCTACTCCAATAGCATACTCGTCTTTCCACTTTAGCATTGGAAATCACCCCATTCTCCTCATATTTACACCATTCTACACTAAGGAGAAGGACAAGCCAATACTTTTATCTATTCCTTATCAGCATTAGCCAGCATTTCTAAGACATAATTTGGTAAGGCAAAAGAACCTTTATGGATTTCCGTATTGTAATATTTGGTTTTCAAACCTAGTTTATTCCAAGCTTCTTCATCAAATTGTAAGGGATCGAATTCCTTAGAGGCAAAGCCAAAAAGCCAATGACCAGATGGATATGTAGGAATATGAGCTTGGTACACTCGGCTAATAGGGAAAAACTCCCTAACTCTTCTATGAGCTCGCTTCATAGCTAAGGCATCACCCTCATAATAAGGACTTTCGTGCTGGTTAACTAAAATCCCCTTTTCATTGAGAGCCTTAAAGCAATTACCATAGAACTCTCGGGTAAACAAACCTTCCCCTGGACCAAAAGGATCTGTAGAATCCACAATAATTAAGTCATAAGCGTTTTCCTTATCCCGGACATATTTCAACCCATCTTCAAAGAAAAGCTCCACCCGAGGATCATCCAATTTACAGGAAGTTAAAGGCATAAATTTGCGGCATACATCCACAACTAATTTATCGATCTCCACCATATGAATACTTTCAATGGTTTCGTAGCGAGTAAGTTCTCGGACAGTTCCACCATCCCCCCCGCCGATAACCAAAACATTTTTAATATTTGGGTTGGTAGCCATGGGAACATGGACGATCATATCATGGTAGATGAACTCATCTTTTTCTGTAGCCATAATAAGGCCATCCAAGGTGAAAAATGTGCCGAATTCTTCTGATTCAAAAACATCGATTCTCTGAAATTCGCTTTGCCCTGAATAGAGTTGCTTATTTACCTTAATGGAAAAGCGGGCTGTATCAGTGTGATATTCCGTATACCAAAGTTCCATCTTTCATTCCTCCAAAACTTTAATATTTCCAATGGCCATATCCTCTGTTCCTGTCAAGGAGGAGCCTTTGGCTTTAGCATAATCAATGTATTCAATAATTTCTCTGGTAATCCTTTCCCCAGGAGCTAAAATCGGTATTCCCGGTGGATAGGCCATGACAAATTCCCCACTGATTAGCCCTTCGCTTTCTGCTATAGGTACTGAGTACTGTTGCGAATAAAATGCTTTTTGCGGGGTAGTAGCAACAATTGGGTTTATGTATTCATGGCTCAACATTCCCGCTTTGCTTCTTTGGTAAAGGCGCTTGATTTCCGATAAAGAGGAAACCAACCGCTCCAGATCTAAAGCCCGATCTCCCATAGAGATAATAGCCAGGATATTGCCAATATCACCAAATTCAATCTGAATCCCATAGTCATCCCTAAGGATATCATATACTTCAATACCTGCCAAACCGATGTCTCTAGTATGAATAGAGAGCTTAGTAGCATCAAAATCATAGACGGAATCCCCGTTGTTCAATTCTTTACCAAAAGCATAGTAACCGCCAATGCGATTCACTTCTTCTCGACCATAATTAGCTAACTTTATGGCCTTTTCAAAGATCCGGACACCATCTAAGGCTAGATTTCGCCGAGAAATATCCAAAGAAACTAACAAAAGGTATGAGGCACTAGTGGTTTGGGTCAAGTTGATGATCTGTCGAACATGACCCGGATTCATTTTTTCTCCAATAAGTAAAAAAGAACTTTGAGTAAGACTCCCTCCAGTCTTATGCATACTGACCGCAGCCATATCTGCTCCTGCCGCCATGGCACTTAAGGGCATATCTTCACCAAAGTAGAAATGAGTTCCATGGGCCTCATCAACCAAAACCAGCATATTATGTTCATGAGCTAACTGGGTAATTCTTCGTAAATTAGAGCAAATCCCGTAGTAAGTAGGGTTATTAACAAGGATAGCCTTAGCATCAGGGTGAGCGAGAATTACTTTTTCAACTTCTGCCACAGACATACCTAAGGGAATACCCAACTCCTTATTAACCCCAGGATTTACATAGACGGGAACAGCACCACTAATGATGAGGGCATTGATAGCACTACGATGTACATTTCGAGGCATGATGATCTTTTCCCCTTGTTTGCACACACTCATAATCATGGCCTGAACTGCCGAGGTAGTTCCATTAACCATGAAGAAAGCATGATAGGCACTAAAGGCTTCAGCCGCTATCTCCTCAGCTTCCTTAATAACGGATACAGGATGGCCAAGATTATCAAGGGGTTTCATAGAGTTTACATCTATGGAAAGGCATTTTTCACCTAGAAAATCCACTAGTTGAGGATTTCCTTTTCCTTGTTTATGTCCAGGGACATCAAATGGTACTACCCGGGTAGTTTTATATTTCATGAGAGCTTCATAAATAGGGGCTCTCCTCTGCCTTTCCCACTCCATGTCATCACCACCTCTTATCTTACAATACTATTTTCTTATTAGAGTTAATAATATAAAAAGCAAGGAGAAAAGTCGATAGTCCTTGAAGATACATTTTAGAATGTGCAATTTTCCTAAAGCCATTCTAGCCCTAGTCTACCAAAAAAGTTAATGGGATGATAATTCCTAGGGAATAAAGATATGCTCCTCCTAAGTAGATTTGGATATTTTCCTAGTCTACTTTAGGAGGAGCATATCAATTTTTACTCATCAGGTTATATTTTTTCACAAGTAGGATTCTTGTTTTAAGAGTATCCTTATTAAATAGCGTTCTCTTTTTTCCGATACTGGCTGGGAGTTAGATGATAACTTTCCTTAAAAAGCCGATTGAAATGTTCAACATTCTGATACCCCACAGCATAGGCGATTTTCTCTACAGTCATATTCCCTGATTTAAGCAGAGCCTGAGCTTTGGCCATTCTAATCCTCTTTACATATTCTACAAAAGTCATCCCGGATTTTTCCTTAATATATTTAGATAAATAAGGCTTACTGAGATAAAACTTCTCTGATAATTCCTCCAAGGTCACAGTCTTATAATTCGCTTGGATATAGTTCAAAATTTCTACCAGGCGAGGATCCTTGCCTTCAAAAACATCTCTCATTTTGGATAAACGGTTAACTGCCACAACTAAGGCATCTACAGAAGCCTTAATAATATCGGGATCAAAACCTACAC
>JAAZLD010000474.1 GCA_012799495.1 Desulfitobacterium sp.
GTTGCAACTATATTCAAGGCTATCTTTTCAGCAAACCTTTATTACCTGAAGAAGTGGAAAAGATCTATCATAAGAATTTTTTAAGAGATAATAATAGTTGAAAAATATAATAAAAGTTTGATAAAAGAAGAGATAAATAAAGGTGCTTGGATAATTTCCAGGCACCTTTTCCCCTAAACACAAGTATAGCCACCGTCTACAGGTAGAATAACCCCTGTTACATAGGAAGCTTCATCTGAGGCTAAAAAGCAAGCGGCAGCGTTCAGCTCTCCCCATTTCCCATAACGACCTAAAGGAACAGTCCGTTCCATATAAGCTTTAAAGGATTCAGTGTTCAAGGTATCTTTAGTTAGCTCTGTTTCAAAGTATCCAGGGCAAAGGCAATTAACAGTTATGCCCCTACGTGACCATTCGGCTGCTAAGGCACGGGTCAGATTTACTACTCCCCCTTTGGCTGCATGATAAGCTGCAGCAGGGGATTCGCTATTTCCTACCATTCCATACATAGATGAAACATTAATAATTCTACCGTAGCCAGCTTCAAGCATAACTTTACCGAATTCCCGGGCCGTTCTAAATACTCCTGTCAAATCAATGGCAAGGTTATATTCCCAGGTCTCATCATCCATTTCTTCGGCAGGTTTTACAGAACCAACACCTGCATTATTAATAAGTACGTCAATTTTACCAAAGATTTTTAAAGATGCTTGGACAGCGTCTTTGATAGAATCTAATTTAGTAACATCACATTCAAAAGGAAGCACTTTTATTTGATATTTCTCCTCAATTTCCTTTGCCACAGATTGGAGTTTTTCTCGCCGGCGAGCTAATAACACTAGATCAGCTCCTTGCTCGGCAAAGCCGTGAGCCATTTGGACTCCTAAGCCACTAGAAGCACCGGTTATAGCCACCACGCGATCTTTAAAATTGAACATTTAGAGCTCCTCCTTAATAAACCACTTTATACTAGTCTTTCTTGTAGTATTTTTTGTATGAATGGTAAATTAGGGTTAATTTTTTTAAACAGAGAATTTCGGAAAAATAGTGTTCAAAAAGAAATTCTGCACCATGGTAAATAGAAAAAATTCTAAAAATTATAGGACAGAGTAGGGGAAACCCGTTGACAAGCCATTCATATTTATGTAGACTGTATGTAATTTAATAAGCAGAACCTCACTACTTGGTGAGGTAGAGGAGCGATATTTATTAGTCCCTATGGAGCGTGAGGAGTGATGAAATAGGGAGTAGGAAATACCGCCGAAGTAGGTAATATCCTCAGTATTATCTGCTGGGCCTGCAGTGAATAACTGCAGGACTGTCTCAATAAACTACCCAGTTTATTGAGTTGCGCTATCTTATCGGGAAATGAGGGATCTAGGAGTATTGAATACTAAAGAGCCTGAGATTTTCTCAGGCTCTTTTTGATACCACGGTGAAATTGCTGGAGGCTCACCACGTTACCCCAAGCTAGGATTTTGACTAGCCAAGGAGCGACTTCAAGTCCGAGGAGACAACTTATATCCTCAAGAGTTTTAATATACTGTCTCTGAAGGACTTCGGAGCGACGGACTATCAAAATCCGTTATTTGGTTTGTTTGTCTCATGGAGAAAATGAACAACTCTAAATCTATAATCCGTGAGGCTTCAAAGGAGATAAAAGTTTAAAAAGAGAAGGAGAGGTATATTCATGAAAAAGAAACTTGCACTAGTAGTGGCCCTGGTTTTAAGTGCTATGTTAGTGGTGACAGGGTGTTCTGGAGGAAATAATAACTCCGGTGGAGACTCCCAAGGCTCTCAACAAGAAACACAGCAAGGAACAGAAGAAACAAAAAAAGAGCTTTTCCGGGTGGGAATGGAAGCAGGTTATGCACCTTTTAACTGGACCCAAAAAGATGACTCCAATGGAGCTGTAAAAATTGATGGTAGCTCCGAATATGCTGGAGGCTATGATGTGGAAATAGCTAAGAGAATAGCAGAAGGATTAGACAGAGAGTTAGTAATTGTTAAAACCGATTGGAAAGGTCTTCCTCCTGCAGTAATGTCAGGGAAAATCGATGCTATTATAGCTGGTATGTCTCCTACTGCTGAACGTATGGAAACCCTCGATTTTTCTGATATTTACTACACATCTGATTTGGTTATGGTAGTGAAAAAAGGCGGACCCTATGAAAATGCTACTTCCATTCAGGATTTTGCTGGGGCGAAAATAACTGCTCAACAAAATACCTTCCACTATTCTGTAATTGACCAGATCGACGGAGTAAATAAACAAACAGCTATGAATAACTTCCCCGCTATGCGGGTTGCTCTTGAATCAGGAGTTATCGATGGTTATGTTTCCGAACGTCCTGAAGGTGTTAGTGCTGAGGCTGCTAATAAGGCTTTCAAAATGGTAGAGTTTACTGATGGTTTCGAAACTAACCCTGAAGACACAGCTATTGCTGTAGGCCTTAACAAAGGTAGCGAACTTACAGAAAAAATCAATGAAATTTTAAAAACTATTCCAGAAGATGAGCGGCTTCGTATAATGGATGAAGCAATTAAGAATCAACCTGTTACTGGTGACGAAGAATAAACAACAACATCATAAAACCGGCTACATACTTATGGAGTCGGTTTTATGATGTTTTATTGCTCGACTTCTGCGCAGAAAATTAATTAGAGGTGATAAAAAGATGAGTTTTGAATGGATAATCCGGATTGCTACTGAGAATTGGCCGTTGTTCCTGCGCGGAGCGGGCATTACTCTCTTAATTGCTATTATCGGAACCATTATTGGAGCTTTTATTGGATTAGTAATTGGGGTAATTCGCACAATCCCAGAGCCGGAACGAGGATTAAAGAAAATCTTACTGAAGGTCACAAACTTTATCCTAGCTTGTTATATTGAGTTTTTCCGGGGAACACCAATGATGGTACAAGCTATGGTCATTTACTATGGTTCAGCTTTAGCTTTTGGAGTTGATATAGATAAATTATGGGCAGCAATTATTATTGTTTCTATCAACACCGGAGCTTATATGGCGGAAATTGTCCGAGGTGGTATTATTTCTATCGATAAAGGGCAATTTGAAGCTGCTCATGCCATAGGTATGAACCATTTTCAAACAATGACCACTATTGTTTTGCCCCAGGCTATCCGCAATATTCTCCCCGCTACTGGAAACGAATTTATTATCAATATTAAAGATACTTCTGTCTTAAATGTGATCGCTGTATCCGAACTCTTCTTCACAACCAACTCAATTGCTGGTAGCAACTTCCGCTACTTCGAAGCTTTCTCAATAGCTTGTCTCCTCTACCTAGTTATGACCTTTACTGTGACACGGATTCTACGTTATATGGAGCGCAAGTTGGACGGGCCAGAAACTTATACCATGAATCAAATGCAAGTATAGCAAGGCCGGAAGATATGCTCCGTTGTAACTAAGGTTAAGGAAGGAGAAAAGTAAAATGGAGAAAATTATCGATGTTAAGCATCTTAGCAAATCTTTCGGGGAAAATGTAGTCTTAAGGGATATTAACTTTTCTGTTCATAAAGGAGAAGTAGTTTGTATTATTGGTTCTTCTGGTTCAGGTAAATCTACCCTTCTCCGCTGTGTCAACCTCTTGGAAACTCCCAGTGGAGGAGAGATTATCTATAAAGGGGAAAACATCCTAGATGATAAACATAATGTCTATAAATATCGCCAAAAGTTAGGAATGGTTTTCCAACAGTTTAACCTGTTTAATAACTTTAATGTTCTAAAAAATTGTACTATCGGACCAATGAAGCTTCTTAAACGCTCTAAAGAGGAAGCTGAGGCTATAGCCATGAAATACCTAAAGCTCGTTGGTATGGAGCAATTTATCAACGCAAAGCCTAGACAATTATCCGGAGGACAAAAACAACGGGTGGCTATTGCTAGGGCTCTGTCCATGGAGCCTGATGTGATGCTCTTTGATGAGCCTACCTCTGCCCTTGACCCCGAAATGGTGGGGGAAGTCTTAAAAGTTATGAAAGAGCTGGCAAACTCCGGTTTAACCATGCTGGTTGTTACACATGAAATGGACTTTGCTAAAGAAGTTTCTGATCGGGTGGTCTTTATGGATCAAGGGGTCATCGCTGAGGAAGGTCCTCCAGAGCAAATCTTTAACAACCCCCATCAAGAACGAACAAAGGAGTTCTTAAAACGAATTTTGAGAAGATAGTTGTTCCATATCCTCTAAAGCAACTTTAAATTGAGTTTCATAGAGTTCTTTATAGACACCATCTTCTTCTAACAATTCCCAATGGGTACCTTGTTGAACGATTTCACCTTCCTGAAGAACAATAATCCGATCAACAGCCATAACGGTGGAGAGGCGATGAGCGATAACAATACTTGTTCGTCCTTTGAGAATCGGCTCAATGGCTTCTTGAATGAGACTCTCGTTAATAGAGTCTAAGGAAGAAGTAGCTTCGTCCATAATCAAAATTTTGGGGTTTTTCAGTAGAACCCGGGCAATAGAAAGACGTTGTTTTTCTCCACCAGAAAGCTTCAAACCCCAGTTTCCTACTACAGAATCAAAACCGTCAGGTAGGGAAGAGATAAACTCGTAAATATTAGCCTCTTGACAAGCTCGAATTAAATCCTCCTCTGTAGCCTCTTCATTGGCATAGAGGAGGTTTTCCCTAATAGTGCCATTAAAGAGATAACTATCTTGAGGTACCATGCCGATATTTTGACGTAAAAACTTAAGATCAAGATCCCGTAGATCTCTTCCGTCTAAAAGTACCCTTCCTTTGGTAACATCAAAAAGGCGAGGTATTAAGTTGATCAAAGTGGATTTCCCTGTGCCAGAAGGGCCAACTATAGCTATAGATTCGCCTGCTTTAATAGTAAGGTCAAGATCTTTTAAGATGGGCTTATCACCATAATCAAAAGAAACCTTCTCAAAGGTAATTTCTCCATGACAGACTTTAGGAGTTAGAGCATTAGGAGAATTCTTTACCTCAATAGGCATATCGAAATAATCAAAAATTCGGGAAAATAGGGCAAAGGAGCGGATTACATCTACTTGGATAGTGAGAAGTACATCTACTGGCCGATAAAGCCTTCCCAAGAGAGCAACTACTACTGTAATATCTCCAACAGTCAGGCCTGAGCCCATTTTGATAATGAGAAACCCCCCTACTAAATAGATAATCATGGGGCCCATATTAGTAAAGGTATCAAAGATAACTCGAAACCCTTTACCTACAAGCATTTCTCGAATACTTAAATGGGTAATCTGCCGGTTAATTTTTTCGAATCTCTTGTATTCCCTCTCTTCTCTCGTAAATAATTTGACTAAGAGCTGGCCACTAACACTCAAAGTTTCATTAAAGAGTTGATTTGCAGCGTCAGTATGTTCTTGTTTTTTTAAGGTCAATGTCCAGCGGCGATTTCCCACTTTATTAGTAGGGATAATGAAAAGAGGAACCATGAGGATACTTACGAGAGCTAAGAGGAAATTTTTCTGGAAAAGGGCTACTAAAGTGACAATTAAGATAATCGAATTACTGACAATCCTTGTTAAAGTACCTACGATAACTGTCTGAATTCCGTTAATATCTGTGGTCATACGAGTGATGATATCCCCCTGGTAGTTATCTGTGAAAAAACGGTGGGACATATGCTGGAGGTGATCATACATTTGGTTTTTCATATCGTAGATAATATGTTGAGCAACCCAACTAGCTAGATAACCCTCTAAAACATTGATGGAGTTAGAAACTACAAGGATAATAAATGATAAAGATATTAACTGACAGAGTAAAGGAAAGTCTTTACCGATCAATCCATCATCAATAATGCGCCCAGATAAAAGGGGAGGTAAAACTCCCAATATAGAAGAAATAATGATGGCTATTAAAATAAGGAGAAGTCGAGGCCAATAGGGTAAGAGATAACTGAGAATTCGCTTTAGAAAAGGGAGAGTAATCTCCGGTTTTGCTTGCTTTTCCTCATCAGTTAAGGGGGCGAACA